>NZ_VMSH01000018.1:0-47650 GCF_007713445.1 Pseudomonas sp. RGB
GCTCCCACATTTGGATCGCAGTGCATCAGGTAGAGGGGTGGCGTGTGTACTCGGTCAAAGGTGGGAGCTGGCTTGCCTGCGATGGCATCAACCCGGTGTACCTGATACACCACGGTGTCTGCATCGCAGGCAAGCCAGCTCCCACCGTAAAGCCGCTCTGCTTGTGCTTGCCCCCCTCAGGTCGGCGCCTGGGCATTGGCAAAAACTGAGCGAAAACAGGGAGCAACGCACACCCAACATGCCTCGATCATCAGATCACGAACCGCGCCACCATCGCGTTCAAATCCACTGCCAGGCGCGATAGTTCGTGGCTGGCGGCGCTGGTCTGGTTGGCGCCGGCTGCCGACTGAGTCGCCAGGTCGCGGATGTTGATCAGGTTGCGGTCCACCTCGCGGGACACTTGGGCCTGCTCTTCAGAAGCACTGGCGATGACCAGGTTGCGCTCGTTGATCAAACTGATCGACTGCGTAATCTGCTCCAGCGCCACACCGGCGGCTCGGGCCATTTCCAGGGTGCTTTGGGTGCGCTGATTGCTTTGTTGCATCGACTGCACCGCTTCGCCGGTACCCGTCTGAATGCCGGCGACCATTTTCTCGATTTCCTGAGTCGACTGCGCGGTGCGATGCGCCAGCGCCCGCACTTCATCGGCCACCACCGCAAAGCCACGCCCGGCTTCACCGGCGCGTGCCGCCTCAATCGCTGCGTTGAGCGCCAGCAGGTTGGTCTGTTCGGCAATCGCGCGGATCACGTCCAGCACCTTGCCGATGTCACGGCCCTGCGTCGCCAGGCCTTCGATCATCACCGAGGTGGTTTGTACGTCCTGGGTCATGGTCTGAATCGCGCCGACCGTCTCCACCACACGGTCACGGCCTTCGCGCGCCGCCTGGTTGGACTGGCTGGACGCTTCGGAGGTGGACACCGCATTGCGCGCCACCTCTTCCACGGCGGCGGTCATTTCGTTGACGGCGGTGGCGGCCTGGTCGATTTCGTTGTTCTGTTGTTGCAGGCCTCTGGAGGCTTCCTCGGTGACGGCGCTCAATTCTTCGGCAGCAGAGGCCAGTTGCGTGGCCGAACCGGCAATGTGCTGGATGGTCTGGCGCAGGTGGGTCTGCATCGCGGACAAAGCGCCAAGCAGGCGGGCCGGTTCATCCTTGCCAGCATCTTCGACGAGCGTGGTCAGGTTACCGCTGGCGATGGTTTCGGCCACTTGCACCGCTTTGCGCAGCGGCGCAACGATGCTGCGGGTCAGCAGCCAGGCGAGTAACACCGTCATCAACGCCGCCACCACCGAAACGATGATGATGCCGCTGACGGCCTGTTGGTAGCTGCCTTCAGCGTCCCGGCCGGCCTGGTCGGCATCGACGCTGTTGATGGCGATCAGTTTGTTCAGCTGCTCGCCCATCAGATCCGTACCGTCCTTGATCCGCGTATTGATGAGGCTGCGCATTTCCTCGACTTTGTTCTGCTGCGACAGCGACATCATCTCGGCCTGCGCCGCGAAGTAATTGTCGAGGGTCGCGGCGAAGGCTTTGTAAAGGGCCGCCTCTTCCGGGCCTGCCGGCATGACCGCGTAAGCACGCTGGGCCTGCTTGACCTTGTCGACCAACACCGCTACGCGGGTCTTGGCCTCCTCAAGGGCCGCAGGCTCACGGTTGATCAATATCCGGAACGACAGGATGCGCAAGCGCAGGACGTTTTCCGTCATGTTGCCGAGAAATTTCATGCTGGGTAATTGGATGGTCCCCATGTCCAGGGAAGACTGGCGAATCTGTGTCATGCGGTTAACGGCAAATACGCCGAGGATCACGACCAGCAACGCAATGAACGCAAAACCGAGGAACGCGCGCGGGGCAATATTCAGATTACGTAGGGACATAGGGTTGCTCTCGAGAAAGAGTGGGCGAGCGTCCCTGCCGCGACACGATCAGTGGGCGTCAACGCACCGCTCTGATCTTTGGGCACCACTGTTGTAAGAGTTGTGTGGGCTTGAATACGGTATCGGCAGGTGCCGGGATCTAATGCAGGGTGTTTCGAAAAATTTTTACACACTTCTGACGGCCGGCACTTTCTGGCATCCTGCGCCCCCCTTTCCCTACCGGGCCTGTATTGTGTCTGACGCTCAACCCCCTCGCCCCCGCTATAAATCCGACCTGATCTACGGCCTGGAAGATCGCCCGCACTTCACCGCGGCAATTTTTGCCGCACTGCAGCATGTGCTCGCCAGTTTCGTCGGCATCATCACCCCCACCTTGATCGTCGGCGGCGTGCTGGGCCTTGAAAGCGAGGTGCCGTACCTGGTGAGCATGGCGCTGTTCGTGTCCGGGCTCGGCACGTTTGTGCAGGCGCGCACATTCGGCCCGGTCGGTTCGGGTCTGTTGTGCCTGCAGGGCACCAGCTTTTCGTTTATCAGCGTGATTCTCAGCGCCGGTTTTATGGTCAAGGCCCGGGGCGGCGGCACCGATGAAATTCTCTCGACGCTCTTTGGTATCTGCTTTTTCGCAGCCTTTATCGAAGTGGTGCTGAGCCAGTTCATCGGCAAGCTGCGCAAGCTGATCACCCCGGTGGTGACCGGCACCATCATTACCTTGATGGGCTTGTCGCTGATCAAAGTGGCGGTTACCGATATGGCCGGCGGTTATGGCGCCAGCGATTTGGGTGCGGCCGGCAACATGGGCCTGGCGGCGCTGGTGCTGCTGACCATTGTGGTGCTCAACCGCTTCAGCAACCCGTTCCTGCGCCTGGGTTCAATCGTGATCGGCCTGACGCTGGGTTTTGTAGTGGCCTGGTGCATGGGCCGTGTCGATCTGGCAGCACTGCCTCATGTGCCGCTGATCAGCGTGCCGGTGCCGTTCAAGTATGGGTTCTCGTTTGATTGGGTGGCGTTTATCCCGGTGGCGGTGATCTTCCTGATTTCGCCTTTGGAAGCCGCTGGCGACTTGACTGCCAACTCGATGATTTCGCAACAACCGGTCAAAGGCCCGCTGTATATCAAACGCATCAAGTCGGGCCTGCTGGCCGACGGCCTCAATTCGGCCATGGCCGCCACGTTCAACAGCCTGCCGATGGTGACCTTCGCGCAGAATAACGGGGTGATCCAGTTGACCGGCGTGGCCAGCCGCTATGTGGCGTACTTCATCGCCGGCCTGCTGGTGCTGCTGGGGTTGTTCCCGATGATCGGCGCAGTGCTGCAACTGATGCCCAAGCCGGTGCTCGGCGGCGCCACGCTGATCATGTTCGGCACGGTGGCCGTGGCCGGGATCAAGATTCTCGCCGAAGCCGGGCTGCACCGACGCAATGTGCTGATCGTGGCGATTTCCCTGGGCATGGGCCTGGGCGTGGCCGCCGTACCGGAAGTGCTGCGCGACCTGCCCAAGGCGCTGCACAACATCTTCGAGTCGCCAATCACGGTGGGCGCGTTCTGTGCAATTCTGCTGAACATTTTCCTGCCCGAAGAGTTCATAGAGCTGGAAGAAGATGAATTTGATCCGGAGTCCTCTACCCTCAAGGTCATGCAGGACCCGGACGTCACGAAATAGGAGCACCTTTTTATGCGCAAGCTCATGGTTCTATCGTTACTGCTGCTGACCTTGAGCGCCTGCGCGCTGTTCCCCAATCGTGACCCGGTCAACATCAGCGTGGTCGGCATCGAGCCGCTGCAAAGCCAGGACCTGGAAGTACGATTCGCCGTGAAACTGCGCGTGCAAAACCCCAATGACACGGCGATCGACTACAGCGGCGTAGCCCTGGACCTGGACGTCAATGGCCGGCCGTTGGCGTCGGGGGTCAGTGACCAGTCGGGCTCGATCCCACGGTTTTCTGAAACCGTGCTGATGGTGCCGGTGAGTGTTTCGGCGTTTTCCGTGTTGCGCCAGACCCTGGGCCTGAGCCAGACCCAGAGCTTGAACAACCTGCCCTATGTGCTGCGCGGCAAACTGGCGGGTGGCCTGTTTGGCACCCTGCGTTTTGTCGAGCGCGGCACGCTGGACCTGCCGAACACGGCGACCTGGTGATGGCCCGCCAACCGGTACTGTTTACCCAACGACTGATCCTGCGCCCGCTGGTGCTCGCGGATGCCGAGGCTATCCAGCAGCAGTTCGCGCATTGGGACGTGGTGCGCTACCTCAACGCCGACGTGCCTTGGCCCTACCCGGCCGATGGCGCGCGCTGCTACCTGGAACAGGTCGCCTTGCCGGCCATGGCACGGGACGAGCAGTGGCATTGGTCAATCCGCCTCAAAAGTGCGCCGGAGCAGTTGATCGGCAATATCAGCCTGATGGACGAAGAGGACGATAACCGCGGCTTCTGGCTGGGCCCGCAATGGCAAGGCCAGGGCTTGATGACCGAAGCCAGCGCGGCGGTGACCGAGTATTGGTTCGAGGTACTCAAGCGCCCGGTGCTGCGTGTGCCCAAGGCCGCGCCCAATATAGGCTCGCGGCGGATATCCGAGCTCACCGGCATGCGCTTGATCAGGTCGCAGGAAGGTCGGTTTGTCGAGGGCACCTTCGCGCGCGATATTTGGGAAATAACCCGCGAAGAGTGGCTCAACACGCTACCTGCCACGCGGTAGGCGCCGGGCTTGCCGGCACCTGCGCCTTGGCCGGCTTCAGTCGGTGAGGGTGCGCACGCCCGGTTTGGCGCGCTCATCCACGACCAGCTCAAACACATCCGGCCGCGCGTAATGCCCCACCACGTCATAGTCATAACGTGCCCGGACGAGGTCATCGGTGTTGATCTGCGCGGTCAATAACCCGGCCTCTCCCACCAACGGCCCGGCCAGAACATCGCCCATCGGCCCGATAATCACACTGCCGCCCGCGATCAACGCACGGTCTGACGGCCAATTGGCCACCTGCACGCCAAGCGCCGCAGGCGAGGCCTGCACCTGGCAAGCACTGACCACAAAGCAACGCCCTTCATGGGCAACGTGGCGCATGCTCACCTGCCACATTTCGCGCTCATCCACGGTCGGCGCGCACCATACCTCCACGCCCTTGGCATACATCGCGGTGCGCAGCAGCGGCATCATGTTTTCCCAGCACACCGCACCACCGATGCGGCCTACGGCGGTGTCGATCACCGGCAAGGTCGAACCATCGCCCGTGCCCCAGATCAACCGCTCGGTACCGGTGGGCATCAGCTTGCGGTGTTTGGCAACCAGCCCGCCGTTGGGCTCGAAATACAGCACCGTGCAATACAACGTGCTGCCACTGCGCTCGATCACGCCGAGTACCAGGCTGGCACCGGTGCGGGCAGACAACCCGGCCAGCGCTTGCGTCTCGACGCCCGGCACGTCGATCGCATTGGCAAAATAGCGTGCAAAGGCTTCGCGCCCCTCCGGCAGGCGATAACCCAGCTGCGTGCCGAAGCTCTCGCCCTTGGGATAGCCGCCCAGCAAGGCTTCAGGCATCACCACCAATTGCGCACCGCTGCGCTTAATCTCGTGTTCATAGCTCAGGATTTGCGCCAGGGTTTGCGCTTTGCCTTCCGGCAAGGCACCGATTTGCAAGGCAGCCACGGTAGAAACGGGCATCACGATCACTCCAGGTAAGGGGGGTTGCCCATTCTCCGGGCAGCCGCGATCATGAATAAAGCCCACTTCAGTGCTGAATGATATGAGCCAAATGAATATCGCCCAGGTTGACTTGAACCTGCTGAAAACCTTCGAAGCCCTGCACGACGAGTCGAGCGCCAGCCGCGCCGCCTTGCGCCTGGGCGTTACCCAGTCGGCGATCAGCGCAGGCCTGCGGCGTTTGCGCGACGTGTATGGCGACCAATTGTTTGTGCGCACCGGCCGTGGCCTGGCGCCGACGTTGCGCGCCAATCAGCTCAAACCGGTGATCAGCGAAGCGCTGGACCGCTGCCGACAAAGCCTGGCCATGGTCCACCCGGACAACCATGACTATCACGGGCGTTCAGTGGTCCTGGGGTTATCCGATGACTTCGAGATTGCCTACGCCCGCCGGCTGATGGAGGCCATCGCCGGCTGTGCGCCCAAGCTGCGGGTGATCTTCCGCCAGACCCACAGCCAGATCGTCGCCGCGGCCCTGCTCGACCGCAGCCTGGACCTGGCCATCACCGCAGGCGGGTTTGCCGAGCGCAGGCTGAGTCGACAGGTCGTGGGCGAAGGGGATTATCGCTGCCTGGTCGACCCGGACAGCCTGGCGCCCAGCCAGCACGCTATCAGCCTGGATGAGTTCGTCGCGCGCGAACATGTGCTGGTGTCGTCGGGCGGGTTTATCGGGATCACCGATGAAGGGTTGGCGGCGCAAGGGTTGAGCCGCCAGGTGTGCGCGTCCACCAGCCACTTTGCCGCGCTGCCATTTCTGCTCAAGGGCAGCACGGCGGTGGCGACGATACCCGGGCATGCGGCCCAGGCCATTGCGCACATGACCGGCTTGCGGGTACTGCCCTGCCCGTTGGCGCTGCCGTTTTACCCGGTAGAACTGGGCTGGCGCACCCAGGCGCAGCTTGATCCGCTGTTGCTCAAGGTCCGCGAGGCGATTGTGGCGTGCTTTATTTCGCCGCGGCCATCAGCTTGTTGACTTCGCTGCGCACCATGTTGGAAAACTCCGGCGGCGACATGCCGTCGAGTTCTGCCCGCACCCATTCAGCCCACTTGCCCTTGCGCTTGGCGCGCTCGCCGAACAAACGCGCCGCTTCGCCCTTGGCCTTGCCCAGGTTGGTCTGCCACAGGTCGTAGAGGCGTGACTTTTCATCTTCCAGCTCGGCGCGTTCGGCGAGGGTTTTATTGGCGAGATTGAAGCTCATGTGGAATTACCTGCTGCATAAATAGGCGACATCTTACACTGTAGGTCGAAATTTCCTGATTCGGATTTTGCCCAAAAACAGGCCCCGGCAAAAAAACTGCAACTTTTGCTGCCGCCCAACACTCCATTGTTCACTGTCACATTCACCTGCAAGGAGTCACACAATGGCCCGCAAATCTGCCGCCCAAGCTGTCGAAGATCAAATCAAGGATCAAGCTTTCAGTGAACTGACGGCGTTGATCGAAGAGTCGGACAAACTGCTCAAGAGCAGCGCTTCCCTGGTAGGCGAAGAAGGCGAAACCCTGCGCGAACAGGTCGCCATCAAACTCAAGCAAGCGCTGGAGTCGGTCTCCAACGTGCGCGAGCGCAGCAAGCCGGTGGTCGACGCGACCGAAACCTACATCGGTGGCCATCCATGGCAGACCGTGGCCATCTCCGCAGGTTTCGGCCTGGTGGTGGGGTTGTTGCTGGGTCGCCGTAACTGATACACCGTACCTGATGCATGGGGGGCTGCGCCGTTGGCGCAGCCCCTTTTTTACGTCTCCAGCAAGGCCTGCAAGCGCGCCAGCTCTTGCGCGTCCAGTTCAATACCTTGTTGCTGCGATTTCGCCCGTGTGCGGTGACGTCGATCCCCCGGTAAGCGCCGCAACCCCGCCGCATGCATCTGCCGCACCAGTTCCTGGCTGCGTTCGGCGAAGTTTTGCCCGGCCGTCTTGCTCGGGTCGATGACGATCAGCAATTGCCCGGTCCAGGGTGTCCGCGCGCCCGGATGATCGGCCCAGTTGAATTCAAACGAGAAATTGCCTCCCGTCAGCGCCGCCGCCAGCAACTCGACCATCATCGACAAGGCCGAGCCCTTGTGCCCGCCAAAGGGCAACAGCGCGCCGCCTTCGAGCACGGCTTTGGGGTCCTGGGTCGGCTGGCCGAGGCTGTCGACGCCCATGCCCGGCGGCAAGCGCTCGCCCTTGCGCGCGGCAATCTGCACGTCGCCGTGGGCGATGGCGCTGGTGGCCAGGTCGAAGACGATGGGCGAGCCGTCGGCGCGCGGTGCGGCGAAGGCGATGGGGTTGGTGCCGAACAGCGGCCGGTCGGCGCCGTGGGGCACCACGCAGGTCATGCTGTTGACCACGCTCAACGCCACCAGCCCTTCTTCGGCAAAGGGCTCGACGTCCGGCCACAGCGCAGCAAAGTGATGTGAGTTGTGAATCGCCAGCAGTGCGATGCCGGCGTTGCGAGCTTTGTCTACCAACAGCGCGCGCGCCGCTTCAAGGGCCGGCTGGGCGAACCCGTTGCCAGCATCCACGCGCACGAAGCCGGACGCCACATCCGTGACCACGGGCGTGGCCTTGCCGTCGACCCACCCGCTGGCCAGCGTGCTGAGGTAACCGGGGATGCGGAAAATGCCGTGGCTGTGCGCACCGTCGCGCTCGGCGCTGGCGCAATTGCGCGCCAGGATCGAGGCGACCTGCGGCGAAGTGCCGTGCTTGACGAATATCGCCTGCAGCAATCCCACCAGGTCATTGAAACCGATGAATGCTGCAGGACTGTCAACGAGCGGGGACTGGGCAGACATCTGTAGCTCCGATTTTATAATTGGAAGAGACAACAAGAATCCAGACCGCCGATTAAACAACGCCTCCTGTGCCTGCTGTCAACGGGCGCTTGCGTTATCTACCGCCAAGCGTGCTGTGCGACCTCCTACTTTGGCCCTTGATGACCGCCGCGTGGAAGGAGAGCACCCCATGACGCACGTGACACCGCCGTACTTTTTCGATGAGTTCCTACGGACCGTCAAACGCAAAGCCCCGACTGCGCGCGAGCGCGCGCTGGGGTTTTCGGTCAAGGACCTTGATTGGCTGCACACGCTCTACTACGCCACTGATGCAGCGCGCCAGAATGAGGCGCTGCACGGCTACCCGATGAAGGTGGAACGGCTGCTGGCCACCGCTGAGGGCAAGCCCGCCATCGTGCTGGCCGGGGCGTTTATGATGAGCCCCACACCCGATGCCCGTAAGGCCGTGCTCTACAGTCCCTATGGCGGCCTGGAGCTGTTCGACAGCCGCGCCGACCTGCTCATTGACGTGCAGGAGCGCCTGGCACATCCGGCCAAGCGCGAAGAGTGGCTGCAGTTTGTGGCCATCGGCGAGCGTGATGCACTGCCGGTCAATCTGCACCTGACGGTGAGCACCGCCGTCATCCCGGGCGCGGTCATGGAAGACCAGGAGCAGGCCATCCTGGCCGGCCAACAAAAAAATGTGGCCGCGATGCTCGAGCAGTTGCGCAAGCTCCCCAGCCTGCACTGGATGCTCGACACATTGCTCACCATCATGGCCCGGACCTGTTTTCCCGGCCTCAACCAGAGCGATACGCGGGTTAATTTTTTCAGCCAGGCCTCGACGGCAGCAGACCGTCGCTGGGTCGCCTCGATGCCACTGCGCGATGCGCTGCTGCAGTTTTACGTCAAGCAAGCCTGGCCTTCTGGGCAGACCCACACGTTCTTCAACATCGGCCATGACACCCGCGCGTTTACCGAGGCGCAACTGGCCGAAGACCAACAACGCTGGGACAGCCTCGTCGAACAAACCGGCAGCCTCCTTTCGAGCCTGTTGCACAGCCTGCTCCAGACCTACTGGAACGAAGACTTCGACGGCGGGCAATCACGCCTGCGCTTTTTTGCCCGGGTGATGAGTGACAAGTTTCGCGCCGACCTGTTGTTCAAACACCAGAATACGATCCTGAGCACTGAAGAAAGCCAGGCGCTGCGCGCCCTGTTTCTCTCGGACCAGGCTGCCCGCGCCACCTACGCCAGTAGCCTGAGCGTGGAAAAAGTGCGCGTTCACGCGCCCTATCATCAGACGGTGGAGCTGGCCAGCACCTTGCTGATCAGCTACACCCACGCTTATCTCTACACTCAGTCGCGCGGTCTGCAGGTACTCAAGGACATGAATGCCCTTAACGATACGCTGCGGGTCATGCTCAGGACCGCCGGGCATGAAGATGAGCTGCTCAACTTCGTCTCGCTGGATGAGCGCAGTCTGTTTGTCGGCACGGAGCCGTTGCACGTCACGGGCCATCCCGTGGTCGGCAATGTCTTCGAGGAGATGATCGAAGACATCGCGGCCAAACAGTTCAACAACCTGGAACATGCGTTGGGCCTGTATCGGCGCGGCGCGGGCAGTATCGACCTGGCCGCTCTGCTCGACAGTGCGCTGGACGTGCGCACACTGCTCGACAGCCGTCTGATGGAGCAGGAAACCGAAGGGCGCTGGAGCGTCCACCCCATCACCACGGGCAGTGGCCAGCCCGGCACGGTCATCGCGGAAAAGGCCAAGGCGCACTTGCAGCGGCTGCACGCGGTCAATGCGGCACTGGTGCTCGAACGCAGCAAACACAGGCCCCTTCGTGAGCTGGCAGCCCACGCCCTGGAGGCAGAGTTGGCCAGCAGGCACCTGGCCCTGAGTGCCGACGCTATTGAGATCAACACCTACGCCACCACAGCACTGGAGCGCGAAGAGCGCCCACCGCAGACCTCGTTGAACATGGTTGAACACTTCATCGCGCGGCTCGCCCGGCAGGCCAACGCCTTGACCGGCTCCAGCCGGAGCGGGTTTTACCAGCGGCGCAAAGGCGTCGCCTACCAGGTGCCGAGTTTGACCGTGGCCACGTTCAACGCGGTCATCGAGCGGGTCTTGAGCTCGTTTACGCAAGGCTTGCGCGCGCTGCCGCACCTGCTGGTGGACACTCACCCTGTGCATCTTGGCCAGGCGATGTTTCAGGGCCTCAGTGGCGAAGCTGAGCTGAGGCGCTTGTCCAAGACTTTGCCGCCGGCTCATCTCGGGCTGCTGGCCAGCGTGCTCAATGCCGACAGCATGGACAGGCTGACGCGCCACGGCCTGAACGGCTTTATACCGGATGCCTATGGCCTGACCTTGAAGGTCGGTACGCAGACCGCGCTGCAGCCCCTGGCCAATTGTTTTGTGCTGTCGGAACGCGGCGGCCTGGACGTTCTTCATTCCGGTGCAGCGCTGCTATGGACGGTGAGTCGCGGCTATGAGGCGTTTGATTCGATCCAGGCCTTGCGCGATGAATTGGGGCAACGCTTGCAGGATGAGCAGGCGCGCCTGCCCCTTGTCGAAAACCTGCCGGCGTCGAGGCGTGTGCCTCATCAACGCCTTCAATTGGGCCCGATGCAACGCATCGACGATCATTTGCTCAACAACCGTCAACAGTCCTACAACCAGTTCCTGTCGGGCGAGGTTGATCACCTGCTGTCGATGCCAGTGAACGTACAACGCTTTCAGGACTGCATGGACGCGCTGATCCGGCGGGCGCCTCCGTCCAACCTGCAAAGGGCTGTCACGCTTACCCGCGCCCTGGTCAACCAGCAAGCGCTGCCGGTATGGCTGGGCATGGCGCAGCCGTCAGAGCAGATCCTGCATGCCGAACTGCTTGAACAATATCGCCTCAGTGCGCCGGACGAGCGTGACTATCTGCACAGCATCACGCCCTTGCGCGAACAGGTCATGAGCACGCTTTCAACCCTGCTCAATGCGCGCTTTCCCGGGCAGGTGGTCAACCCGGACAACATACTGATTCCTGCGCGTATCGAACGCGAAGGCACCATTCAAACGCTGACGGACTTCGCCCTGCGGCACCTGCCCGCGTTGCGCGCCGAGCAGATCCGCCCGACCTCACGTACTGCCACGCCGCTGCCGTCCACGCTGGACGGTAATGCCGTGGTGCAACTGGTTCGACAGCTGGACTTGAAAAGCCTCTACCAAGCATTGCTGACCAGTCACTTGGGCGGTCAAACCGAAGACACACGCCAGCGCCGTCACCTGTTCTGTCGGCAGTTGCCCTGGCAACTGCTGCAATACGCCCACGAACAAAAACTGGATGGGCGGCTGTCCGGCTCGGCCTGGAGTTTTATCCGGCAGGTGTTGGATATGCCTGACGCCGTGGCTCGCGCCGCCGTGCGCGGCGTGACGGCAACCATTCGCCCGCTGGAACTGATAGCCACCGAGGGTGCAGCCCTGGTCAAGGCCTTGGGTTGCTACCTGATCGGCCCGCACGCCGACGCCTCCGCCCCAGTGGTTTTGTACGCGCCCTACAGCCCCCAACATGTGTTGAGGGAATACGCGAATGAAGCCGCCCTGCTCGATGAATTCAGTACGCCCGGGGCTTTGCAGGAGTGGGTCGTGGGTCAGCTGGAAACGGCCCATCAGGCGACTTACCGCCATCTGCTGCAGCCGCATGGGCGTCAGCAGAACGCGGAGATTCGTCTGGGCTCATCACCCATCAGCGGTAACCTGCTCAACCGTCTGTTTGCCGACAACAGCGAGATGCTGAACCGGATGCTGAGCTGCCAGTTCACGCTTGCGGGCAAAACACAGTGGGAGGCGATCACCCGCCTGCTGACCAGCAATATCCCCAAGACCCTGCAGTTGATGGCGGGCAAACTCACGTACCCGCTGGTGGTGTGGCGCAGCTACAAACTGTTCAAACTGTCTGCCGAAGACTTGCAGCAACACCGCTGGGCGCACGCCTTGAAAACTTTCGCGCTAGGCGTGGCCGAAATGGCCACCTTGCGCAAAAGCCTGGAGAGGGTTTTGCCCGATGCGCCAACCCCCGCGGAGCAACCGACGCTGGAGCAATGGCTCAAGGCCCCTGCCCCCACCGCGACCAGCCTGGCCGAGCAGGACCTGACAGCGCCGCTGCGTACGCACCTGCAAACCTTTGAACACCACGACACTGCCTTGGCCGACCTGACAAAAAGCGCCTACAGCCACGTGTACCACGATGACATCGGCGCCCTCGGCCTGGTGCCGCTGGCGGGCAAAGTCTACCCCGTGAAAAAAGCCGGTGAGCACTGGCGCATCAGCAACGGTGCACAGCAAGGCCCTTATTTGCAGCGCAACGCCCTGGGCGAGTGGTTGCTGGACCTTGACCGGCATCACCCGCGCTTTGGAAAAACCTTGAGCCGCTACGCAGGCAGGCTTTCCACCCGTGCAGCCGAGCGGGAAGCCATCAATATCGAGGCCGTGGGTTTGCGGGAAATCGCCGCGCTGTCCAGCTGGAAGGCGCACTGTATCGACGAAGCGCTCAACGTTGCGACCTACTATGCGGTCACCTGCAAGCGCAACATCGTCAATTTTGCCGTGCTGAGAGCCCCGAACAGTCGGGTCGGACGTTTTTTAAGTGAGTTGTTCGGCGTCATCACGATGACCGCTGAACAAATGCACAGGGTTGAACGGCGAGTCGACGAAGTGCTCGATGAACTGGTCAATCCCACCCTGACCGCCCCCGACTCGATGCGTTTTGTCAGCGGTATCCACCGGTACAGCCCACACGACACCTTCGCCTTCGTCTTGCCCAACGACGCCGAAAAGAAGATCTACCTGCTGGACCGGTTCTTCGACCCACGCATGGACATCTATCAGAACCGCTTGATCGTCCCGTTCGACATTTCGGCGCACGCACGCGCGACGACGTTGATTCACGAGATAACGCACTTGATTTCCGCGACCGAAGACCTGGCCTACCTGGACACCATGCGACCGTTTACAGACCTGATCAATGTACACGTCAGCGGCGCGCCGTTGATGTTGATGGACCTTGCTCACCTGCGCGACACGGCGCTGTCAACCTTGACGCCGGCGACGATGCTGTTCAAGACCTGGGATGTGTTCAGCGAGCAATGGGAGGATTTTGGTGACCGTCCCTGGACCCGAGCCTTGAAGAATAAAGTGTTGAACACCACCGGTGCGAGGACGCTCAACGACGCCCGGGCGATCTTCATGAGCGACCCGGACAAACGCATCGACACCATTCTGGCGAATGCCGACTCGGTGACTTACTTGATCTGCCAACTGGGCCGCGCGCTGGATGCGGGAGCCTGAGCAGGCTCCCGGCGGCACGTCAGTCTTTCTGGTCACGCAGAATATTGCCCGAAGCGCCATCGATACGCGCTTCATAGACGACGCCATCGGACTTGCGCCCTTTGACTTCCCAGTAGCCTTTGTCATCGGCTTCGGCGCTGTAGACTTCGACATACCCGGCCTTGGCCTTGGCGGTTTCAATGGCCTTCTCGATGGTTATCCAGCCCGCGCCCGGTTTATCCGCCAGGGCTGCGCCAGCGCTGAGCAGCGCGGTGGTTGCACACAGGGCGACTAAGGTTTTCTTCAGCATTTTCGTACTCCATTGGGGGGAATGACGGACTCATGTCCTCTGTTTTTCTGATGTTTTCAAACGAGAATAAGTTCCAATTGATGTGCAATCGCCATGATGGCTGTTCTCGCCATCCGCCTCGGGAGGTTAGAATGTGCGAAATCAGGATGAGTTAATGAGCGAAAAGTCCCTTTCAGAAGCCGAATATGACGCCATCACCGACGCCGCCGCGCATTGGTGCATGCGCCTGCATGCCGATGACTGCACGGCGGGCGAACGTCAGGCTTTTGCAGATTGGCACGACGCCCATCCCCTGCACGCCTTCGAATACGCGGCCATGCTGGAAATCTGGGACGTGGCCGATCACCTCCCACGCAGCGAGCCGGCGCCGGCGGTGCTGACATTTAAGCCGCGCAGGCGGCTGCGCGCCTACGCCGTTGCCGCAGCCGTGTGCCTGGCGGCCTTGCCGCTTGCCGCCCTCACGGGCTGGGAAGCGGGCTGGTTGCCCAGCTCGTATGAACACTTCGAAGCCACCCAGGGCCTGCGCAAGATCACCCTCGGCGATGGCAGCCAGGTGGAGCTGAACCTGGGCACCGAGTTGGTCTACAGCCATTACAAGGACGAGCGCCGGGCGACCTTGAAAAAGGGTGAGGCGTTTTTCAAGGTCGCTCACGACAGCCATCACCCCTTCATCGTGCGGGCTGGCGACGGCCAGGTGCGCGTCACGGGCACGCAATTCAACGTCTGGAAATACGAGGACCAGGTGCGGGTAATGCTGCTTGAGGGCTCGGTACAGATTTCCAGCGACGCCGTGCATGGCAGCGTGCCGCTGACTCCGGGCATGCAGGCGAGCTACCACACAGGCGATGCTACGCCGCAAATCGCCGCGATCAGCCCCAATGACGCCGCGCTTGCCTGGCGCCAGGGCAAACTGGTGCTCGACAACCTGGCGCTGGCCGATGCATTGCCACTGATCAACCGCTACCTGAATAAACCCGTGATGCTGGCAGACACCACCACCGGGACCATTCGTATCGGCGGCATCTACAACATCAACGAGGTCAACAACCTCGTCCCCTCCCTGCCCAAGGTTTTGCCGGTCTACCTGACCCAGAACCAGGACGGCAACCCCGTGCTCAATTCAATTCCACGTAAAGCCCCCAAAGGCTGATGCCCTTTGCATCAACGGGACCGCTTGCGCCCTGAGTGTCCATTTTTGAAACACATGTGTGCCCTGAACCGCCCGTGCTGAGCGGATTCATCGTTCTGTCACACCGACTGTTTCAGCCATGAGACAGCCTTGAGGCGGGGCCGCCTATGCGCGGCCACGGGGGCACTGTCTCAACGCTGATACAGCACGACCATCACTTCGCCTTGCTTTGATCCCAACCCTCTGAATTTCAAAAACAAATAAAAAGCGGCACGCGTTCTGCTCTCTCCCTTACAGCGCTGTTTAGGGTCAGCGCTAAGAATAAGGAACACTGCCGTGGACACACACACTTCAGGCTCACTGAGCCTCCTGCTGATCAGCTGCGTATTGAGTGCCGGCGCAAGCCTTCCAGTGCTCGCGGCAGGTGATGGCGTGATCGTGATTGAGCGCCAGGTTCAACCGTATGTCATCGGCCGCTCACGCGGCGTCGACCCCTACCCCAACACCGTCAATGCCAATCCGTCAGCGCAAGTGCTGCGCGCCTCCACCAATGAACTCAGCGACAACGACATTGGGCGCATCAGCAGCGGCTCAAGCATTACTCGCAGCATCATGCCCAACGGCGACATCACTGGTTTGAACACGATTGGCAGCGGTCCAGGCCTGGGCGCCAGCAGCGCGGCCGGCCACAGTGGCGGCGGCATTTCGGGCACGGTCAACGGTGCGATATCCAGCGGCCTCGCCCCGCTGAACAACATCAGCGGCATGGTCGGGGGGGCGATGAAATGAATCGCACCTGGATGCTACTGGCGGCGCTCGGTTGTACAGCGGCGATGGCCGACAGCAACAACAACGCCAGCATCGATAACTCGGGCACGCAGTACAACGGCGTGGTCTCGATCAACCAGGCTGCGGGCGATCAACAACAGTTGAGCAACAACGTTGCGATCGCTGTGGGCCACAACGCCCAGTCAACGGTGACCGTCACGCAAAAAATCAGCGGCGCTGCGGCCGACCGCGCGCTGAACGCCAGGACGACGATCCAAGGCAACGCTTTCAGCAATGGCAACGGTGCACTGAGCGTCAATCAGTCGGCCGGGGCCCAGAACCAAATGATCAATGCCGTGCGGATCAGCATCAGCGCTGGCCCGCAGAGCATCGACGACAGCGTCATGTCGCAACAGAACGTTGCGCTTGCAACCGACTCAGGATTGACCTCTACCACTGGCAGCCGCCAGGTCGTGACCAGCGACCAGGCCTTCACCGGCAGCCGTGGAGTGGTTCAGGTCAACCAGAGCGCCGGGGTGGGGAACCGAGTGGCTAACACCCTGAATTTACGACTCAACTGATGGAGCTGAGTCGGTAGCTGGAACGTACCAACACTTAACCAACTAATAGAAGCAAGGAGATACACCATGAAAACTACAATGGCCCTCAAACCACTGGCTTTCGCTCTCGCTGCGCTCATGGCTGTTGCTGCTCAAGCGGGTCAACCCAACCATCATCCACAGTCTGCGCCAACGACCGCAGCGGCGACCACCCAAGACGGTCAAAGCAACCACGGCAACGTGGTGCTCAATGACAAAACCAAGAACAACGCGTCGGCAAATGACTCCTACAACAACATCAGCGGCGTGGCCAACGGCAACGTGCTGAGCGGCGACAACAACCAAGGCAAAAACGATGTCGCCATCGTATCCGGCGACGCCGACTTCGTATTCGCCAGCACCGGCACCGCACAGTCGAACACCGGCAACCTGGTGATCAACAGCGGCACCAAAAACAACGCATCCCTCAACGACAGCGGTAACCACGCTTCGGGCGTTATTCAACTGAACGCCGCATCGGGCACCTCCAACCAGGGCAGCAGCAGTGTTGCAATCGCCTCGGGTAATGGCGACAGCGGTGCCGCAACCGTCGCCGGCGTGCAGGACGTGTCGGGTAACCTGACCCAGAACCTGAGCAGCGGCCACGGCTGGAGCAGCAAACCGGTGGTCAACAACGCCAGCGTGAACAACTCGATGAACTTCAGCTCCGGCGTGTCGAACTCCAACGTTCTGTCGGGCAGCAACAACCAAGGTCAGAACAACGTCGCAATCACTCGCTTCTGATGCAGACAGGGCCTTGGCAACAAGGCCCTTTTTATTTCCAGTGTCCAACAGGTCCTACGATCATGCGCTTCGGAGCCCTCCTTCTGCTGCTGGCACTCACCGGCCCGACCTGGGCGGCGCAAATGGCCGTGGTCATGCCTAACGGCGCGGTGGTCTACAAGAAGGTCGAGAGCATCCGCGAGCGCAAGTTCGCCAACCTGGTGGAACAGAAAACCGACTTCAGCTGCGGCGCGGCCGCACTGGCGACCATCCTGCGACAAGCCTATTGGATGGACGTGGATGAAGACCACGTCATCAAGGGCATGCTGGTCAACGCCGACCAGAACCTGGTGCGCACCCAGGGCTTTTCGATGCTGGACATGAAGCGCTACCTGGAAAGCATCCACATGCGCGCCAAGGGCTACCGGATCACCCCGCAAGTACTGATCACCGTGAAAGTGCCGGTGGTGGTGTTGCTGGATATTCGTGGCTACAAGCATTTCGTGGTGTTGCAACGGGCCGACAACGACTGGGTGTACATCGGCGACCCCGTGCTGGGTAACAAGCGTTATGCCAAAGACGATTTCGTCAAAGGCTGGAACGGCATTGTGTTCGCGGTTATCGGCGAGGGCTACGACAAGGCCAACGCCCTGCTCACGCCGCCCAACCCACTGACCGCCAAGAGCCAACTGAACGAATTCAGCCCCGTACGCGACAGTGAATTGATGGACTTCGGTTTTATCCAGAGCGACTTCTTCTAGAAGCGCAATAAGGAGCAGGATGCTCCAGGAGCACACGATGAACACTCGAAGCTGGCTGACGGTCATGTGCCTGGCAGCCTCAGTACCTGCTTATGCTTCTTCGGCGTTCAAGCCGATCGAACTCAAGGACTCGGAAATGGCCGAGCTGCGTGGGCGTTATGTCATGCCGGGGCGGATTATCAGCTTCGGGATCGTCATGAGCAGCACCTGGACCAATGCCGCCGGTGCAACCGTTACCGGCACGGCCAATATGCAGGTCAGCTCAGCCACCGTGACCCCTCAGTTTTACGTGCAGGTGACCGGCAATGATGGCACCGGCGTCACCCAGCAACCACAAGGCACCGGCACGGTCATCGGCGGCGCAGGCCTGGGCACGGGCCAGGGCGTGACGCAAAGCGTGCGCGCAGCGGGCGACGGCAACACCGCCAGCAACGGCGTGGACATCAACGTCACCCAAAACGGCCTGGCGCCTGCCAACTACGTGCAATCAGGGCAGGCGCTGATGGCTGGCCAGCCGATCACCGGCGGCACCGCTGCCGGCCAGGTGACGGTCACGGCCAATAACGGCGGGCTGCAAATGGCGCTTCAGGCCAGTAACAACCAGGGCAATGCGGTGCAGCAAATCGGCGGCGGCAACGTCCTGCAAGGCACGGTCATCCAAGGCAACAGCAACTTTGTGAACAACATGACCCAACTCAATGTGGTGCTGGGCAACAACGGTCTGAACAACCTCACGCAAAACCTTAATCTCGATCAACTCAAAGGCCTACGCCCCTCCGGATATTGAACTACGCTGAGCCACGACACTTACGCATTAGAAAGGGACGGCTTATTTCATGCATCGATCGTTATCGTTACGTGCCGTGGTTTGCTTGAGTACGCTCTTGCCTGCATCAATGCTATACGCCGCGCCGGATGCCGACATTGAGACCTTGAAGCAGGAACTGCTGGAACTCAAACAACGCTATGAAGTGCAGCAAAAAGCACTGGCCGTACTGGAACAACGCGTACGGCAGGTAGAAGACCAACCCGCAACTCCCGCTCCCAAACGCTTGGCCAAATCCCCCGCCGACTTCCAGAAAGGCGGCACCACCGTGGCCGGTCATACGCCTGGCACAGGTGCGGCGGCCGCCTCGGGTGGCGCCGGCGGCGGCAGTTCCTACGGGCAAAGCCTCAAGGACGACTCGGCCCCGGCACAAAGCGTGAGCAACCTGTACAACGAAGCCAGCGGCTTTTTCGGTAACGGCAAGTTCAGCTTCGAAACCGGCCTTACCTATGCCCGCTACGATGCTCGCCAGCTCTCCCTCAACGGCTTTTTGGCCCTGGACTCCATCTTCCTGGGCAACATTAACCTGGACCGAATCAAATCCGACAGTTGGACCCTGGACCTGACCGGGCGCTACAACCTGGACAATCGCTGGCAGTTCGACTTGAACGTGCCGGTGGTGTACCGCGAGTCGACTTATCAGTCGGGCGGTGCCAACGGCGACTCCAATGCCACGTCTGAAGCGTCGGTGACCCGAGACCCGACCATCGGCGATGTCAACTTCGGTATTGCTTACAAGTTCCTGGATGAAAGCGCCAACCTGCCGGATGCAGTGGTGTCAGTGCGCGTCAAGGCCCCGACCGGCCAGGAGCCCTACGGCATCAAGCTGATCGAGCAAGCCAATAACAATAACCTTGCCGTGCCGGAAAGCCTGCCGACGGGCAACGGTGTGTGGTCGGTAACGCCAGGCATCTCCCTGGTGAAAACCTTCGATCCGGCGGTGCTGTTCGGCTCGCTGTCGTATACGCATAACTTCGAAGAGTCATTCGGCGATATCAGCCCTAACGTCAACCAGAAAGTCCCCGGCAAAATCAGCCTGGGCGACAGCTTCCAACTTGGCCTGGGGGTCGCCTTCGCCCTCAACGAGAAAATGAGCATGTCGTTTTCCGTGTCGGACCTGGTGCAGCGCAAAAGCAAGATCAAGCAAAACGGCCAGGACTGGCAGTCGGTGGTGTCCAGCGATGCCAACGCCGGTTATTTCAACGTGGGCATGACCATTGCCGCCTCGGAAAACCTGACCATCGTGCCGAACCTGTCGATCGGGATGACGGACGATGCGCCGGACTTTACCTTCAGCTTGAAATTCCCGTACTACTTTTAAGCCGCGCAAGGAAAAGCCCCGCAACGATAAGGGTCGTTGCGGGGCTTTCGTTTTACCCGCCCTAGCGGATCTGGTGTTTGTGCAGCAATCGGTAGAACGTCGGCCGGGAAACCCCCAGCACACGGGCTGCGACACTCAGGTTGTCGCTGTGCCGATTAAGCACATCGCACAGCGCCTGGCGTTCGGCGCGGTGCTTGTAATCTTCCAGTGTAGCCATCGGTGGCGCAATTGCCTGCTCGCCCAGCAAACCCAGGTCCGCCGCTTCGATCTGTCGTCCTTCGGCCAGCACCAGACCGCGGCGCACGCGATTGGCCAACTCGCGCACGTTGCCCGGCCAAGGGTGTTGCCCCATCGCTACCAGTGCATCCTCGCTGAAGCTGCGCGGGCGGCGCCCGGTTTCCTGACTGTAGAAGCGTGAAAAGTGGTTGGCCAGCATCGCTACATCGCCGTGGCGCTCACGCAAGGGCGCGGTGACCACCTGCAGCACATTCAGGCGGTAATACAGGTCTTCACGAAAGGTGCCCTTCTCAACCGCGGTTTCCAGGTCAACGTGGGTTGCCGCCAATACCCTTACATCCACGGGGATGGGTTGGCTGCCACCGACACGTTCGATTTGCTTCTCTTGCAAAAAGCGCAAGAGGTTGGCTTGCAGCTCCATCGGCAAATCACCGATTTCATCCAGAAACAACGTGCCACCGTGAGCCGCCTCAATGCGTCCGACCTTGCGCTGATGCGCGCCGGTAAACGCACCTTTTTCATGGCCGAACAGCTCGGACTGAATCAGGTGTTCGGGAATTGCACCGCAGTTGATGGCCACAAACGGCTTGGCGTGACGCTGGGATTTGCGGTGCAAGGTCTTGGCCACCAGCTCTTTACCGGTGCCGCTGTCACCGCGAATCAACACCGGCGATTCCGTAGGTGCCAGCTTGGCCAAAAGCTTGCGCAGTTCACGGATCGGCCGGCTGTCACCCAGCAATTCATGCTCGGGCTCATCGATCAGCGTCTGGCCTTTACCACGCAGGCGGGCCATGCCGAACGCACGCCCCAGCGTGACCTGCACGCGCGCCACGTCAAACGGCAAGGTGTGGAAGTCGAAAAACCACTCGCAGACGAAATCTCCGACATTTTGCAGGCGCAAAACGTCCTGGCTAAGCACCGCGATCCACTCGGTACCGCTGCGGCTGATCAACTCCTTGACCGCTTCCGGGCGCTCAAGGTGATAGGGCTGCAAGCGCAGCAGGCCAACGTCGCAAGACCGATCGCCGACGGTTCCAAGGGCGCAGCTGTCCACTTCCCATCCGGCGGCGCGCAGACCGGGCAGCAGTCCGTGGCAGTCATCACACGGATCGACCACAAGCAGACGACGCTGGACAGGTGTAACAACCATGACTATTCCTTGGCGCCAATATTATTAAAGTTATTTAGAAACAAAGGTTTGTGAGGCCTGGCGCTAACACTAGCAAGGTATTGACGCGCGCCTTGTACCATTTCGCTATAAGTGTTGGCAGAAAGCCACTGCTGAAGGTTTCCAAGTAAAAAATCGCCGCGCACAGAGACGTTCATTCAGCTTTCAAAACAGCCGCTTACCTGACGTTGATCACGGAAAGTTAAAATTTCTTGCTCTAGCATGTGACCCGTACCCCGCCGTCGAGCATCAGTACAAGTAACTCGCCGTCTGGCTCGCCCAACCGACGGCACTCACTTGAATGGGCATTAGAGAGAAGACTCACATGAACGCCCCGCTCCGCATCAACGAAGCTCTTTTGATCGCAGACCGTGCTTTTCAGCCCTTTCAGTGCGTGGCCTGGCACGATGGCAATGGCGCCCTCAGCCTGAGCGTCATCGACCGCACCAACACGCGTATTGGCAGCAAACAGCTGTCCTCGAGCGCCTATACCGACCCGGCTCAGTTGGAAGATTTGTTGTTACAGGCTCGCGCCGAACTCGACAAAGATGGTTATAAGTTGCAGTCCTGGGCAATGCCCAAGTAAGACAACACAGCAACTTCCGATCATTGCCCTCGTGTAAAAACAATGATCGGAAGTTCAGTCCATCCGCGTTGGCCAGTGATGGCGCTTATCGCGCCGCCAGAATAAACCGCTCTAACGCTTGTGCAGCACCATCCTCGACATTGCTGCCGGTGACGACGCTGGCCTGACGTTTGACGGCCTCTTCTGCCTGGCCCATGGCGATCGACAAACCGGCCACGTGAAACATCGCCGGGTCGTTGCCGCCGTCGCCAATGGCGGCTGTCTGCTCAAGCGGTACACCCAGGTGCGCAGCCAGGGCTTTCAAGGCATCACCCTTGTTGGCCTGCATCGCTGTTACGTCCAGGTAAATCGGTTGCGAACGCGACACATGGGCCAGCCCCTGAACCTTGGGCTGCAACTGCGCTTCCAGCGCGATCAGCAACTCAGCGTTGCGACTGGCCGCGACAATCTTGTCGACCCGATCCAGGTACGGCTCAAAACTCTCCACGACCAGTGGCCCATACCCCAGGCCAGCGGCTTCAACCGCCACCATCGGCCCGGGCGGGTCACGCCGCAGCCATTCGCCATCGGCAAACAGCCAGACTTCGACGTCCGGCTGCCCGGAGAACAGCGCCAACGTGACCAGCGCCGCCTCCGCCGGCAGATGGTGGGCCAGCAGCACGCTGCCATCGGGGTTGATCAACGTGCCGCCGTTAAAGCCTGCCACCGGCACATCGATGCCGAACGTTTCGATCATCTGCATCATGGCCTTGGGCGGCCGCCCGCTGGCCAGGCTGAAGAACACGCCGGCGTCGCGCATGGCGCGCACTGTATCAATGGTGCGCTGACTGGGCGTGTGGTCGGGACGCAGCAGCGTCCCGTCCATATCACTCAGGACAAATCGGATGGGATGGATCGCGGCATCATTCATCCCAGGCTATGCCAGGTACGGCCATCGCGGGCCAGCAAGGCATCGGCCGCTGCCGGACCATCTTCACCGGCCTTATAAGCCTGGATGCCATCGTCCTCTTTCCAGGCGTCAAGGAACGGCTGCACCGCACGCCAGCCGTTCTCGATGTTGTCAGCGCGCTGGAACAGGGTCTGGTCACCGGTCATGCAGTCGTAGATCAGGGTTTCGTAACCCGTCGACGGCTGCATCTCGAAAAAGTCTTTGTAGTCAAAACCCAATTCGATATTGGCCATCTCCAGGGTTGGCCCAGGCTTTTTGGCCAGCAGGTCGAACCACATGCCTTCATTGGGCTGGATCTGGATTTTAAGGTAGGTGGGCTTGAGCTCATCCACTTCGGTATCGCGGAACTGCGCATACGGCGCGTGCTTGAAGCAGATCACGATTTCGGTGTCGCGAATGCTCATGCGCTTGCCGGTGCGCAAGTAGAACGGCACACCGACCCAGCGCCAGTTGTCGATCATCACCTTGAGGGCAACGAACGTCTCGGTGCTGCTGTCGGGCGCGACGTTGGCTTCTTCGCGGTAGCCGGGAAGCGCCTTGCCGGCGATCTCGCCAGCGGTGTACTGGCCGCGTACCGAGTTGGCCCGCGCGTCTTCCAACGACCAGGGCCGGATGGCGCCGACGACCTTGGCCTTTTCACCACGCACCGCATCGGCACCAAACGCCGCCGGCGGCTCCATGGCTACCATTGCGAGCAACTGGAACAGGTGGTTGGGCACCATGTCGCGCAGGGTGCCGGTTTTTTCGAAGAAATTTCCGCGGGTTTCTACGCCGACGGTCTCGGCCGCGGTGATTTGCACGTGGTCGATGTAATGGTTGTTCCAGAACGCTTCAAACAGCACGTTGGAGAAACGGCTGATCAGAATGTTCTGCACCGTTTCCTTGCCCAGGTAATGGTCGATGCGGTAGATCTGCTTCTCGCTCATTACCTTGAGCAGGCACGCGTTCAGCGCTTCGGCGGTGGCGAGGTCGGAACCGAAGGGTTTTTCGATCACCACACGACGGAAGCCATCGTCGGTTTCATTAAGCAAGCCGGCGCTGCCCAGGCGCTGCACCACTTCACTGAAGAAGCGCGGCGCAGTCGCCAGGTAGAACACCGCGTTACCGGTGCCGCTGTCGGCGATCTTCTTGCCGATGTCGGCGTAGGTGCTGTCGTCGAGGAAATCGCCCTCGACGTAGCTGATGCCCTTGGCCAACTGAGCCCACAACTCTGGGTCGAGGGCGTTTTCGGCATTGCCCTTGACCTTGCTTGCGGCCTCGGTGCGGATGAAGTCCTCGAGTTTCTTGGCGAAGTCGGCATCACTGATGGCGTTGTGATCAACGCCCACAATGCGCAGGCCTTCGCCCAGCAGCCCGTCACGACTCAGGTTGTACAGCGCCGGCATGAGCAGGCGCTTGACCAGGTCGCCATGGGCGCCAAACAGAAAGAGTGTGGTGGGCGGAGCAGGTTCGGCTTTGGGTTTCTTGCCGTTGACGGTCATTTTTTGGAAGTCTCCACATGGCCGCCAAAGCCGAAGCGCATGGCAGACAGCATTTTGTCACCGTAAGTGCTCTGCTGACGGGAACGGAAGCGAGCGAACAACGAGGTGGACAGCACCGGTACCGGCACCGCTTGCTCCATGGCCGCTTCGATGGTCCAGCGGCCTTCGCCACTGTCGGCCACGGAACCTGAGTAGCCGTCGAGCTTTGGATCGGTGGCCAGGGCGTCGGCGGTCAGGTCCAGCAACCAGGACGAGACCACGCTGCCACGGCGCCAGACTTCGGCGATGTCGGCGACGTTGAGATCAAAGCGCTGATCTTCCGGCAGGTTTTCCGAGTTTTTGGTTTTGAGGATGTCGAAGCCTTCGGCGAAGGCCTGCATCATTCCGTACTCGATGCCGTTGTGAATCATCTTCACAAAGTGCCCGGAGCCCGCTGGACCCGCATGGATATAGCCATGCTCGGCACGGCTGTCAGCCGAGGCGGAACGGTCCTTGGTGCGAGGGATATTGCCCAGGCCCGGGGCCAGGCTGGCGAAGATCGGGTCGAGGCGCTGTACAGTCTCGGCGTCGCCACCGATCATCATGCAGTAGCCACGCTCCAGGCCCCAGACGCCGCCGGAGGTGCCGACGTCGACATAGTGCAGGCCTTTTTCCGACAGGGCTTTAGCGCGACGTACGTCGTCTTTATAGTTGGTGTTGCCGCCGTCGATGATCACATCACCGTCTTCAAGCAGCTCACTGAGTTCATTGATGGTGTTTTCGGTCGGGTCGCCTGCAGGCAGCATGACCCAGATGGCGCGAGGCTTTTGCAGCCCGGCTACCAAGGCCTTCAAGTCGGCAACGCCTGTGGCGCCCTCTTCGCTCAAGCTTTTGACGAATGCTTCGTTACGGTCGTATACAACGGTGGTATGCCCATTGAGCATCAGGCGCCGCGCAATGTTACCGCCCATGCGGCCTAGTCCGATAATCCCCAGTTGCATGTGCTGATGCTCCTAACTGCTAAATAAATGTGTGACATAGTTTATAGCGCAATGAGGCTAATGAGGGTTAGTCCAGAGCGGATCCTTGTAGTTTCATGACAAAAAAAGGCCATCGTTTCAGCATCACGGCCGTAAAAGTCACAACGACCATCAAAAATAAAAAAGTTCCATTGATTCAAAAAAGAATTCAGAATCGCTGCGACTGTTGCCGAGGACCTCGATTAAGCGTTCCGGCACCGCGATCTACCGGCTATTTGCGAGGTAAGCAATGAGCACAGCACAGACGATCCGCCCGCCACAGACCCTCTATGTCACCGTCCGTCGCGACGAACTGCGCCAGTTGAAAGACGAGCGCGATCAGCTGCAGCAGGAAGTCCTGCGCTTGCGCTCACACCTTCAGGCGCAAATCAATCAAACGTCCGGGCCTCAGCCCGCACTTTGCTGAACGTGAGCTGAACGAAGCGTTCAGGAATAACTCACGAAGTTTTCACATCCTCCTCCCGATACTCCCGCCGAATAGGGCCACCCACATGCGGTAGCCCTCTGCTGCGCGTATTCCTGCGCGGCAACTGGCAATTATCGGGTTGGAGCGCTGGATGGCGATGTTCAAACGCAGCACGAAGTCTGCGAAAGGCTTTGATTGGGCCGGCCTTGGCTGGTTGTTTCTGTTTTTCTGGTATTTCTCGGGTATTACCCAACTGCTGATCCAGCTGACCGGCACTTCCGGCTTCAGCGGATTTCGCCAAGCCTTCTTCCTGAGTGCGTTCTGGCTCGCGCCCATGCTGCTGTTCCCGCGCCGTACGCGCCTGCTCGCCGCCTTGATCGGCGTTGTGCTGTGGGCCTGCTCCATGGCCAGCCTGGGTTATTTCTTCATTTACCAGCAGGAATTTTCCCAAAGCGTCATCTTCATCATGTTCGAGTCGAACATCTCTGAAGCTGGCGAATACGCCACTCAATACTTTGCCTGGTGGATCGTGCTGGCGTTCATTGCCCACACTGCCCTGGCGATTTTCCTGTGGACCCGCCTGCGCCCGGTTTACCTGCCGCGCGGTCAGTCGATTCTCGCGGCCACCGCG
The DNA here is from genome assembly GCF_007713445.1 of Pseudomonas sp. RGB. Classification (NCBI taxonomy): domain Bacteria; kingdom Pseudomonadati; phylum Pseudomonadota; class Gammaproteobacteria; order Pseudomonadales; family Pseudomonadaceae; genus Pseudomonas; species Pseudomonas sp. RGB. The sequence goes on from NZ_VMSH01000018.1 coordinate 26,560, forward strand.
ATTGTCCTGGCGGTGGTCGGTTATCCATTGGTGAAACAGATTGCAACCAACCCCACCATGGAACTGGCCATCGATGGCTTCGAGTCGCGGGTAGAGCCCGCTGTGCCGTGGCAGATGATCGTCGCCTATCGCCGTTACACCGAGCAGCTGAACAGCATGCAAGGCATGCTCACGAGCGCCAGCCAGATCCCGCCCTTGAAGAACCTCAAGGACAGCATGGCCGGCCAGCCGTCGACCCTGGTACTGGTAATCGGTGAGTCCACCAACCGCCAGCGCATGAGCCTTTACGGCTACCCGCGCAATACCACGCCGGAACTGGACAAGCTGCGCGACCAGCTGGCAGTCTTCGACAACGTCATCACGCCGCGCCCTTACACGATTGAAGCGCTGCAACAGGTGCTGACCTTCGCCGACGAAGAAAACCCTGACCTGTACCTCAAAACGCCGTCGATTGTCAGCGTGATGAAACAGGCTGGCTACAAAACCTACTGGATCACCAACCAGCAGACGATGACCAAGCGCAACACCATGCTCACGACCTTTTCCGAACAGGCTGACGAGCAGGTGTACCTCAATAACAACCGCAACCAGAACGCCCGCCAGTACGACGGCGACGTGCTGGCACCGTTCGCCAAGGCCCTGGCCGACCCCACCGAGCGTAAGTTCATCGTGGTGCACCTGCTGGGCACCCACATGAGCTACCAGTACCGTTATCCGCCGACCTTTGACAAATTCACCGATCGTCAGGGCGTACCGCCAGGCATCAGCGACCAACAGTTGCCGACCTACAACAGCTACGACAACGCGGTGCTTTATAACGACTTCGTGGTGTCGAGCCTGATCAAGGACTACGCCAAAACCGACCCCAACGGCTTCCTGCTGTACCTGTCGGACCACGGCGAAGACGTATTCGACTCGGCCGGCCACGGCACGCTGGGGCGCAACGAAGGCAAGCCGACGGCACCGATGTACACCATTCCGTTCATGGCGTACGCCTCGCCGAAGTGGCGCGAAACCCACGACTGGAGTTTCGCCAGCGACCTGCAACGCCCTTACAGCAGCTCGCAACTGATTCACACCTGGGCGGACATGGCCGGGCTGAGCTTTGATGAATGGGACCGCAGCAAAAGCCTGGTCAATGACAGCTTCAAGGCGCGCCCGCGGATGATTGGCGACCCGTATATAGGCCAGAAAAAAGGCCTTATCGATTTCAGCTTGATCAAGCCGAAGAAGGTCGATGCCGCCGAAGTGGTGGTCAAGTAGTCACCGGCTTTGTAACACAAAGATAACAATCATTCTCGTTTGAGCCTAAAGTTCCCCCGCTCCTTTCGTCTTTGAGCCATGCCTTCCCTTTCCGGGATGGCATCGAAGACGACAAGGAGTCTGCTGCGATGTTCGCGCCTTTTACCCGTTCCATGACCCTCACCTTTGGCCTGTTCGGCGCCGTTGCAAGCCCGGAGCTGATGGCTGATACCGACCCCGAACACCTGCCGGCCAAAGCCTACGAACTGGGTGCGACCAGCATTACCGCCGAAGGCCTGGGCACCACCACCGAGCACACCGGGGCTTACACCACCGGCTCGATGAGCACCGCCACCAAGCTGAACCTGTCCATCAAGGAAACTCCGCAATCCATTTCGGTAATCAGCCGCCAGCAGATGGATGACTTCAATCTCAATACCCTCACCGATGCCTTGCGCCAGACCACCGGCGTTACGGTGCAGCACCTGGATTCGGACCGGGCGAGTTACTCTTCCCGCGGCTACTCGATCAGTAACTTCCAGATCGACGGCATGCTCAATACCTTTGGCCGCATGAAGTCCGACGCCGACACCATCATCTACGACCGCATCGAGGTTGTGCGCGGCGCCACCGGCCTGACGACCGGGGCGGGCGACCCTTCTGCCACCGTGAACATGATCCGCAAGCGCCCCACCACTGAGTGGCAAGCCAAAACCGGCGTCAGCGGTGCCAGCCATGACAACTACTACAGCTATATCGATGTAGGCGGCCCACTGGCGTTTGACGGGCGACTGCGTGGCCGTACCGTGCTGGCGTACCGTGACAGCCAGTCCTTTCGCGACAGCTATGCGATGCAACGGGAAGTGGGCTACGGCATCCTCGAAGCCGACCTGACGGACAACACCGTTGTCGCCGTGGGTTTGGACTACCAGAACAAGCATGTGCAGGGCAGCTCCTGGGGCACCCTGCCCTATTGGAACAGCGATGGCAGCAAGGCTCGGCTGTCGCGCTCCGCCAACCTGGCCACCGACTGGAGCTCCTGGCCGCTTAAAGACAAAACCACCTTTGCCTCCATCGAGCATAAGCTATCTGCAGACTGGCACCTGAAAGCTGCCTATACCCATCGCCAAAGCGACACGGACGGCAAGGTGTATTACGGCGGCGCCGGCTTCCCCAATCCGGATGGCAGCGGCATGACGGCCTGGACCAACCAGATGGTCGGCACATCGAAAATGGACGTGGTGGATTTGAATATCGCCGGTTCTTATTCACTGCTGGGGCGCGAGCATGAATTGATGGTCGGGTATGGCGAATCCGAACAGCGCGATACGGCGCCTTTTCAGCGCGTCAATAATCCCCAGGGCTACACGGACATCAAAGATTGGCGACACATGAGTGGCATCGCCAAGTTCCCGGACCGCACCACTGGCCTCAAGGGCGAGCACAGCAACCGAAAACAGAAGGCGGGTTACCTCGCCACACGCCTGAGCCTGACCGACCGGCTGCATGCCGTATTGGGCAGCCGCTATGGCAGTTGGGAAATCGAAAGCGTCTCACCTGAATACAACACCGATAACCAACTGACCCAATCCACTAAAACCCGCCAGACCCACAACGACATGTGGACGCCTTACGCTGGCCTGCTTTACGACCTCACACCCGAATACACCGTGTACGCCAGCTACACCGATATTTTCAACCCGCAAACCGCGCGGGATTCCAGCAAGAAGTATTTGGAGCCGGTGGTGGGCAGCAACTACGAAATAGGCCTCAAAGGCAGCCTGTTGAACGAACGCCTGAACCTGGCGACGGCGTATTTCTGGAGCACCCAGGATAACGTGGCCGAACTGGACAACAACGCCGCGCCGGACCCGGTCAGCCGCGAGCAGTTCTACACCGCCAGCGGCAAAGGCAACAAGGTGCAGGGCTTTGAAGTCGAGGTGTCAGGTGAAGTCATGCCGGACTGGAATCTGTCTGCGGGTTATACCTATACCCACTCGACGAACGGTGAGAAGCAGCGCAACAACACCAACCTGCCACTCAATCTGCTGAAAATCTCGACGGCCTATCGCCTGCCGGGTGAGTGGCGCGGGTTGAGGGTGGGCGGCGCGGTTAATTGGCAGAGCGATTTTTACGATTTCGCTGACCGACCGACAGGCGGCCGCGACGAGAACGGCTACCTGAACACCGAGAGCACCAAAATCACCCAACAGGCCTACACCGTGGTCAACCTGATGTCGCGCTACCAATTTGACGAACATGTTTCAGCGTCGCTTAACATTAACAATCTATTTGATAAAAAGTATTACGAACGTGTCGGCTTTTATAATGGTGTGTATTGGGGCGACCCGCGATCCGTCACGCTTGCGCTGGACTGGAAGCTTTAAATCGCTGACCCGAAGTTAACAAAATCGTTAACTTCGGGCCCCAAGCCGTTAATTCCCACTTAATAAGATCGCCCCACAATCGCCCCATGAATCTGATCACGGACGAGGCGGATATCGATCACACTTAATGGGGATACCTCTTATGAAACTTTCGACCTTGATGCTTGCCAGCCTGATGACCCTGACTTCCGTAGCCGCCTTCGCAGAAGGCGGTTCAGAGCGCTCGAAGGAGTTCTATAACAACTTCACCTTCATGCAACAGAAGACTCATGGCACCACTGACCAAACAGCGATTGCCGATGGCAAGAATGTAAAGACCCACACGGTTGAACAATCCAGTGAAGAGCCGCAACCCAACAGCTGATTTAATACTTAGTTAATCCGCATTACCCTGAGCCATCCCGCTCCGTTGGCAAAGGTTAACTTGGCGCCATTTAATGGCGCCTTTTTTTTTGCACGTTATTTATCAAAGCGCTTTGTTCCACAACAGCCTGCGCCCCTGTGCCGAATCAAAGATCCGAATCATCAAAACCAAACTCTCGATACGCCGCCTGTGCCACGTCATTACCCTCGAGCACTTCAAGGGTGATCTTGCAGCAACCACGCTGCCGGGCGATTTCCCTGACCTTTCGCAGCATTTTCTGACTCAGGCCCAGGCCTCGGCATGCACCGCATTGGTGTAGCTGGCTTGCAGCACCAGCGTGTCTGGGATGTCCATTTGCTTCCTCGATGATGCTCCGTGCGCGAAAAGACTCCGAAAAGACTCCTAGGTCCCGAAGCGCTGCAGTTGCATCTCCTGCAAGCGACTGAGCGTGCGGCGGAACGGAAACTCCAGGTAGCCTTCGGTGTAGAGGCTTTCCAGCGGCACCTGGGCTTCGATGTACAAGGGCACCTTGCGGTCATAGCACTCGTCCACCAGGGCGATAAAACGTCGCACACTGTCATCGTGCACCGACAACTGCGGCAGCTCGCGGTCACCGGCCACCACACGTTGGGCCGCGTCTTCGGTGCCGCGGGCAATCCTTGCCGGGCGTTGTTGTGCGCTCAAGCAGGGGACGTCGCCCAACAGGATGGCCGTGAAGCGATCACACAGCAGCATGAAGTCCATGGCGGCCAGCGGCCGCTCGCACAGCTCGGCGTAACGACACCAGAGCACCGTGTCGCAGGATTGCACCGCCACAATCGAGCGCAAGCCGACACTGATTGGCCCACTGCGCACCGCCTGCCCTGCGCTTAATTGCTTGAACAGCGTCGCGAGCGCATCCGGCTGGTTCACCCAATAGCGCTGCAGCCCCACGCCAGGATGCAAACGATGATCTTCGCCACCGTCTACCGCTACCACCTGCATATGCTGTTTGATCGCCTCGATGCCTGGCACAAACCGCTCGCGGTTGAAGCCGTCGGCGTAGAGCTGATCGGGCGGCTGATTGGACGTGCTGACCATCACCACGCCCTGATCAAACATGACCTGGAACAAACGGCCGAGAATGATCGCATCGCCAATGTCATTGACGAACAGTTCGTCAAAACACAGCACTCGCACTTGCTGACTCAGCTCGCGGGCCAACGCCTGCAGGGGGTCCTGGATACCTGTGAGTTGAAACAGACGCTGATGCACCCACCCCATGAAATGATGAAAATGCTGACGGCGTGCTGGCACCCGCAGGCTTTGATAGAACTGGTCCATCAACCAGGTCTTGCCCCGCCCCACCGGCCCCCATAGGTAAACACCGGTCACTGGCGAAAGGCCCTGGTGCAGGGCTTCGTGGCAGTGTTGCAGGGCTTCAACCGCCCGGCGCTGGGCCTCGTCTGGCACGAAACCGGGCTGGGTAGTGGCGTATTGATAAGCGGCGAGAGGCGAGTCGAAAGTCATGCGCGCCAGTATGACTTACACAGAGATATCCAGCCGCGAAATCTTGCCCTGCTCGTTCAGTCGAAAGGTGTAGCGCAGCTCCAGCGGGCTGCCGGGGAAATTACCGGAAACTGCATTGCTGACCAACACTTTGCCGGTGCGATGCTGCACGTTCAGCACTTCAACCCGAGGCTGATAACGACGCCCGGTGTCTTCCATCCAGCGCGCAATCGCGGCGGTGCCGACTTGATGCTCACCCTCATCAAACACATTGGCATCGTCGGCAAAACACTCGGCAATGGTTGAGGTGTTGCGAGTATTGGTCGCGGCGATGTAGGCCACAATCGCGGGTGCCAACTCAGGAATGGACATGGCGCAGCTCCTTTTTAATGATTTATGACGCCATGCTAAGCCAGGGTTGTGTCAGTTTTTGTCAGGAGTAAACGGCGCGGACTCGTTCTGCTCCATCAGCTTGCGCCAGGCTCGCAACAGGTCACTGCGTCGGCCAGGGTAGCGATCACCCTGAGCTTCGGCCGCGGCCACTCGGTCAGTGCGAAAGGTGCGATAAGCGCCGCGCAACTCGCACCACGCCACAATCACGCGCACATCATTGAGAAAACCCAGGGCTAGCGGCCAGATCAGGCGCTGGCTCTGGGTTTGGCTGGCGTCGGCGTAATCGATTTGCAGCTTGGCCTGGTTGCGGATCGCCTCGCGAAACACATTCAGCGGCACGCGATTTTCCGGGTAACCGAACCCCGGAGGGCCGGGCAACAGCGTGGGGTTGCGCAATGCCTCCTGGGCGGCGGGATCAAGCACATCGGCGATTTTCGCCAACGCATTGGCCGCGGCGCGGCTCAGCACGTCGTCGCCACGTTGGTCGACATAACGCAGGCCCAGCACGATCGCTTCGGTTTCCTCGGCGTTCAGCATTAATGGCGGCAGAAACAGCCCGCTGCGCAACACGTACCCTACTCCGGCCTCGCCAAAAATCGGTGCCCCCAGCGCTGTCAATTCAGCGATATCGCGATAAAGCGTGCGCTCGGACACCTCCAGTTGCGCCGCCAGTACGGCGGCCGTCACCGGGCGTTTCTTGCCCCGCAGGGCCTGCAACAAGGTCAGCAATCGTGTGGTACGCGACACGTCAAACCCATCGAGAAAGGAACAAGTACCGAAGCTTAACAGAGCCTCCTGTCAGAAAACGTCAGCAGTAAAAAAGCCCCTTGACCGAAAAAATTACGAGGATCATATTAAATACATGTTTCAAGACATGTAAAAAACCACCCCCACAGGAGTCTTTGTATGCGCAATACAGTCTTTGGTCGCCGCAGCGGCCTGCAGGTATCGGAACTGGCCCTGGGCACCGGTAATTTCGGCACAGGTTGGGGCCATGGCGCCGAGCGCGACGAAGCCAAACAGATCTTCGATGGCTACCTCGAAGCAGGAGGCAACTTCCTGGATACCGCCAACGGCTACCAGTTCGGCCAGGCCGAAAAGCTGCTGGGGGAATTTATCGCCGCCGAGCGCGACAACCTGGTGGTCGCCACCAAATACAGCCTGCGCACCCAGCCGTCCGATGAGGGCACGCTCAAGCTCGGTAACAACCGCAAAAACATGGTGCGTGCCGTCGAGGAGAGTCTCAAGCGCTTGAACACCGACCGCATCGACCTGCTCTGGGCGCACATGAGCGATAACGTCACGCCGATGGAAGAGATCCTGCGCGGCTTCGATGACTTGGTGCGTGCCGGCAAGATCCACTACGCCGGCCTCTCCAACTTTCCAGCCTGGCGTATCGCCCGCGCGGATCTGTTGGCCGAAGTGCGCAGCTTTGCGCCGATCATCGGCGTCCAGGTGGAATACAGCCTGGCCGAGCGCAGCGCCGACCGCGAGTTGCTGCCGATGGCCGAAGCGTTGGGCCTGGGCGCCACGCTGTGGTCGCCGTTGGGCGGTGGTTTCCTCACCGGCAAATACCGTGAAACGCAGGACGACAACCGCGCCAACAAACTGGGCATGCTGATCCACTCGGAAAAGAGCGCCCGCGAAACCGCCGTACTCGACACCCTGCTGGCAGTCGCCGGCGAACTCAACGCCAGCCCAACCCACGTCGCCATTGCCTGGCTGCGCGAAAAAGCCCGCCGCTCGACCACAGCGCTGATCCCGATCCTCGGCTCTCGCACCCGCGCGCAGCTCGATGCAACCCTGGGTGCGATGAACGTGCAACTGTCGGCCGAACAAGTGACCCGCCTGGATGGCGCCAGCGCTCTGCCGCTGGGCGTTCCGCACGCAATCATTGCCGAGCGTTTCCCTACCGACACCGGCTTGGACGCCCCTCGCCCACCCGTTATCTGAGGCGAAAAAAAACGGCCTGCTCAGGCCGTTTTTTTCAATCGCAGACCTTACGCAAGGCTCTTGCTGACCACCTCGAATACGTCGCTGGACAGCTCACCGGAGGCACGAATGCGCTCCAGTTCCGCCTTCATCAGCGCCTGGCGCGCGCCGTCGTATTTGCGCCAGCGCGTCAACGGCGCCAACTGGCGCGAAGCGATCTGCGGGTTGAACCCGTTCAACTGGATCACCAAATCGGCCAGGAAACGATAGCCCGAGCCATCGGCGGCGTGGAAGTTGATCAGGTTCTGCCCGGCAAACGCGCCGACCAGCGCCCGCACTTTGTTCGGGTTCTTGATGTTGAACGCCGGGTGCTCCATCAATGCCCTGACGCGCGCCAGGCCGCCCGGCAAGGTACTGCCGGCCTGCACGCTGAACCATTGGTCCATGACCAGCGGGTTGTCCTTGAAGTTCTCGGCAAACACCGCCAACGCCTGCGCCTTTTCCGCCTCAAACGGCGAGTTGACCAGCACCGCCAGCGCCGTCAGGCGCTCAGTCATGTTGTCGCTGGTGTCGAACTGGTCCAGCGTCGCCGCCAGCACTTCCTGCTTGCCGCTGAGCATCAGGTACGACAGCGCAATGTTCTGCAGGGCGCGACGGGCAAAGTGCTCGGCCGCGGCCACGTAAGGTGTCTGCTTGGACAGCTCGCGGTTCGCCTGGTAGCGCAGCCACAGCGACTCGTAGAGGTTGTCGGCCAGTTGCTTGCGCGCATACTCACGGGCGGCGTGAATCGCGTCCACATCCGCCACTTCACTGATTTCAGTCAGGTAGGCCTCGCTTGGCAGCGAGAGCATCTCGGCGACCATCGCCTGGTCCAGGCTTTCATCGCTCAACACCGTGCGCAGCGCGTCGATCAGCCGTTGATCCAGCTTCAGCGGCTGACCCGCTTGATGCTGACCGATCAGCTCCTGCAACACTTGCACCGACAGTTGCTGGCCGGCATCCCAGCGATTGAACCCGTCGCTGTCGTGCTGCATCAGGAACATCAGCTGGTCGCGGTTGTACGGGAAGCTCAGTTTCACCGGCGCCGAGAAGCCGCGCAGCAACGACGGCAGCGGCTGTTCGGCGATATCGACGAAAGTGAAGGTCTGCTCGGCTTCGGTCACCGAAATCACTCGGGACGTGGCGCCAGCGCTGGCCTCACCGGCCAGGCGCAAGGCAATACCGGCGCCCTTCGCGTCCAGCAGGCCCAGCGCCACAGGGATCACAAACGGCAGTTTTTCAACTTTGTCCGGGGTTTGCGGGCAGCTTTGACGGAAGGTCAGGCTGTAGGTCTTGGCAGCGGCGTCGTAGGACTCGCTCACCGCCAGACGCGGTGTACCGGCCTGGCTGTACCAGCGTTTGAACTGGCTCAGGTCCGCGCCGTTGGCGTCTTCCATGGCCTTGATGAAGTCGTCGCACGTCACGGCCTGGCCGTCGTGGCGCTCGAAATAGAGGTCACTGCCCTTACGGAAGCCTTCAGCGCCGAGCAAGGTGTGGATCATGCCGACCACTTCCGAGCCCTTTTCGTACACGGTCAGGGTGTAGAAGTTGGAGATTTCGATGAAGCTGTCCGGGCGCACGGCGTGGGCCATGGGGCCTGCGTCTTCAGCGAACTGGTGAGTGCGCAGGTACGCCACGTCCTGGATGCGCTTGACCGTGGCCGAGTTCATGTCGGCGGAGAAGCCGGAATCACGGAACACCGTGAAGCCTTCCTTCAACGACAGCTGGAACCAGTCGCGGCAGGTCACGCGGTTACCCGACCAGTTGTGGAAGTATTCGTGGGCCACGATCGCCTCAACCCGCTGGTGCGCGGCGTCAGTGGCGGTTTCGGCGCGCGCCAGCACGGCGCTGGAGTTGAAGATATTGAGGCCCTTGTTCTCCATGGCGCCCATGTTGAAGTCGTTGACCGCCACGATCATGAAAATGTCGAGATCGTACTCGCGGCCGTAGGTCTCTTCGTCCCAGCGCATGGATTTTTTCAGGCTGTTCATGGCGTGCTGGCATTTGTCGATGTTTTCCGGCTCGACGTAGATGCGCAGCGCCACTTCACGATTGGTCATGGTGGTGAAGGTGTCTTCGACGCACCACAAATCACCGGCCACCAGCGCGAACAGGTAGGCCGGTTTCTTGAACGGGTCTTCCCAGGTCGCCCAGTGGCGCCCATCTTCACCCGGGCCGCTGGCAATCGGGTTGCCGTTGGACAGCAGCACCGGGTAGCTGTGTTGCTCGGCGATCACCGTGGTGGTGAAGGTGCTCATCACGTCAGGGCGGTCGAGGTAGTAAGTGATCTTGCGGAAGCCTTCGGCCTCGCACTGGGTGCAGAACATGCCGCTGGATTTGTACAGGCCTTCCAGCGCGGTGTTGGTTTCCGGGTGGATGCGCACGCTGGTGTCGACCGTGAAGGTCTCGCGGGTCGGGTGCAGGGTCAGGTGGCTGTCGGTCAACTGGTAGTCGGCTTCGCTCAGCTCACGGTCGCCCAGGTTGACGGTCAGCAGTTCAAGCTGCTGGCCATCGAGCACCAGCGGCGGCAGGCCCGCACCACGCTCGGGGTTGCGGCGCATCACCAGCTGCGCGTGGACCAGGCTGTGGTCCTCGAACAACTCGAAGGTCAGGTGCGTCTCTTCGATCAGGTAGTCCGGCGCCTGATAGTCCTTCAGGTAAATCATCTTCGGTTGTTCGGTGCGCATGGGTGGCATCCTTTTACTGATGCACGGCGAGCTGGTAGGCCGTGTACTTACGAATGTTGATAACGCCGGTGTCGAAGATCAGGTATTGGCCCTTGATCCCCAACAACGTGCCTTCGGCAATCGGGTTCTTGTCCAGGTTGAAGCTGACGATCTTGGTCGGATACTGCTCGACCGGGTAGCGGATTTCGATCGGCTCAATGTCGGCAATCGTTTGGATGGCCTGCAGGCCAAAGCGTTCCCGCAAACTCAGCAGGCCTTCGGCGCACGAGGCAAACAGCGCATCACGCACTTCGGTCAGGTTCACCGCCACCGCATCGCCCTTGAGCAGCGCGCGCCAGTTGGTCTTGTCGGCCACCTGGCTGCGGAACAGGTCTTCGACGAAGCCCGATTGCTGGCGGGTCGCCACGCGCATGATCGGCAGCGCCTGGCTGGCGCCCTGGTCCAGCCAACGTGTCGGCAGCTGGGTGGCGCGGGTGATGCCGACCTTGATGCCAGACGAATTGGCCAGGTAGACCACGTGGTCGGTCATGCAGAATTGCTCGCCCCAGCCCGGATCACGGCAGGTGCCGGCGTCGTAATGGCAACGCTCGGGGCTCATGATGCACAGGTCGCACTGGGCCAGTTTGGTCATGCACGGGTAGCAATAACCCTGGCTGAAACTGGTTTTGGTCTTGCGGCCGCAATGGCTGCAATGGATGGCGCCGAGGTATTCCAGGCGCACGTGCGTGCCGATCAACGGATTGACCGGCACCTCGGTATCGCCCAGGCGAAACGCGTATTGAACGGTCGGCTCACCGAGTTGCGCCGACATTTTGCTGACTGCACCGCGACCAATTTCAATCAATGGATCGCATCCGACTTGAACAGAATGTTCGGCACCGGTGCCGACTTCGATGCGCATTCCTGCGGGCCCATGTAGCCGGTGCGCTGCTCTTCGGGCAGGTTCTGGATTTCCCAGGCGATCACCGCTTGCAGCGACAACTCACGCTGCTCGGCGGTGAGCTTGCGGCCGTCGGACCACTTGCCGATTTCCACGGCGAGCTTGAGGCTCTCGTAGATGTCCGGGGTGATGTTTTCGATCATTTCAGCAAAAGAGGACATAAGGCTCTTCCTTATCAAATGGAGGCTTTGCGGCGGTTGTACAACCCACCCAGCAAACCCGTCAGGCAACCGATGACCAAGCCGCTCAGATGAGCCGCGTTGGCGATTTCGCCGAAACCGATCATCGAGATCAGCCCCGACATGCAGAGCACCAGCCATATCAGCATCATCGCCAGCACCCCGCGAGGCAGGCGATAAGCCGGGTTGGGCGACAGCAACTGGAAAATCCAGCAATGCCCGAGCAAGCCATACAATACGCCGGACAGGCCGCCAAACAGGCTCGGGCCGCCATAGGCGTATTGCGCGTAATTGGAAACCAGGCTGAACAGCAGGGTCAGGCCCAGCAGGTTGATACTGCCCTGGCGCACTTCAATGCGCCGGCCGAGTTCCCAGTACCACATGCCGTTCATGGCCAAATGCAGGATGCCGAAGTGGATCAGCATCGGCGTGACCAACCGCCACCATTGCCCCGACGCCATAGTCTGGGCAAATGGCGTGAACTGGAGGTACTCGCCCGTCACATGGAACGGCAGAAACGTCAGCCAGCTCATGGTTTGCAGGTTTTCACCCAGCAACGTCACCGCGCCGACAATGATGCTCGCCAGCAGCACCAGCGCCGTCACCGGGCTGTGGCGTACCTGCTGAACAAAGCTGGGACGCGTAACGGGCGCCCGCTCGGGGATGTCCAGTTGCTGGTCCGGGTCACCGTCGGGAAAGCGTTGGTACAACACGCGCACGTCGTCGCTGATGGTTTCGGGCACCCACAGCACCTGCTCGCCGGCCTCTTCGCTGACACGATGGGGCACTTGCATGCGTTGCAGCAACTTGACGAAACCCGCCAGGTCGACACTCAGCGGCAAGCGCAAAACAGCTACGGTGCTCATGAAATAACCTCAGGGCGCTCAACGTCGACCCAGACAAATTTACGCGGATCCAGCTGGGTTTCCTGGTCCAGCCGATACGCCACCAGCTTACCGTACAGCACAGCGCTGTAATCCAGACAGGCCAGGTTCGGGCGGATCGGCGCGGGTTTGCCGCTGCGCCAGTAATGGCCGACGAACAGCAACGGCTCGTCGACGCCATAACGCAGCAGGGAATTTTTTTCGCTGGACGACAGCGGCGTACGCGCCACCGGCTCCGGCAGCGCATCGGGCTGGAACACGATGTCGCCATAGGTTTTCGGGTCGTCTTCCCAGAATTTGGTGCGAAAGAACGAGCGCGTCAGCCCATCGCCACCGGTCAGCGTCAGGCCATCCGGCAGGCGCATGTCGGTGCCGCGCAGCAGGCGGTCGAAGGCGTTGCAGGCAAAACTGCCCGGTACGGCGGCGGCCTGCAGAAAGTGCTGGTCGATGCAGCCATCCGGGAACGTCGCGCGCAGCGGCTGGATAAAGCCCTCGTCCCAACACGCGTGCACCACACGGAAACGCCCGGCATCGACAAACAGCGGCATGTCATAGAACCAGCCGAGAAAGTCGTGCCAGTCGGCCGGGTGGTGCTCGAACTGGGTCAGGGTCTCGTGGATCAACCGCGCGTGGCGTGGGTTGTGTTCGCGCACAAACTGCTTGCCACTGCCCGGCGGCGCGGGTGTGCTCCAGCCCAGCGCATTGAACTCGTGGTTACCCATGATGCACAGCGCCTGGCCGGCCTCGGCCATGTCGTGGACGATGTGCAGCGCCTCGCGAATGCGTGGGCCACGGTCGATGATATCGCCGAGGAACACCGCCATTCGCGTCGGATGGCGCCAGGTGCCGCCCTGTTTGTGGTAGCCCAACCGGTCGAGCAAGTGCTCAAGGGTATGAGCGCAACCGTGCACGTCACCAATCAGGTCGTAGCTACGCGCGGGATCGAGCATCAGTCGCCTCCACCCCCCAAGCGGCTGCCCCAGCCCAACTTGGTCCGGCACACTTCGTAATAGTTGTGGTCCAGCGGGTGGATCAACCGCAACTTCTGCGCCTTTTTGCTCACGGTGATGGTGTCACCGGGGGCGCAGGTGAAATGGTTCTGCCCGTCACAGGAGACTTGCGGGTAGATCTGCATGTCTTTGGACACCACGATTTTCAGCTCACTGTTGCCATCGACCACAATTGGCCGGCTGGACAACATATGGGGGTACATCGGCACGATCACAATGGCATCCAGCTTGGGGTGCATGATCGGCCCGCCGGCCGACAGCGCATACGCCGTGGAACCGGTCGGCGTGGCCACGATCAGGCCGTCGGCCTTCTGGCTGCACACGAACTGGCCGTCGATATACAGCTCGAACTCGATCATCCGCGTCGACTTGCCGGGGTGCAGCACCACGTCGTTGAGCGCGTCGCCCTGGCCGATGGCTTCGCCGTGGCGGCGTACTTCGGCCTGCAGCAGGAAGCGGTTTTCGACCAGGTAATGGCCGTCGAGCACCTTGGCCACTTCGACTTCCAGGTCATCGGGGCGGATATCGGTCAGGAACCCCAAACTGCCGCGGTTGATCCCCAGCACCGGCACGTTATGCCGCGCCAACGCCCGGGCTGCGCCGAGCAGGCTGCCGTCACCGCCGACCACAATCACCATGTCGCAGACTTCGCCGAGCATTTTGCGCGACGAGGTTTGCAGGCCATGGCCCGGCAGGATTTCGGCGATGGTGTCTTCGAGGATCACGTGCAGGTGGCGCTCGAGCAGAAACTTTTTCAGTCGGCGGACGGTGTCCAGCACCTGGGTACTGCCCAAGCGACCGATAATGCCGATATTGCGAAATTGCTCCATGGGGCTCCTGCGGGGTTTGGGGTGTGGCGAAAAACAACGATTATGGGCGAAAGGCCGCGTCAGGCAAAATCCTTTGTCGCCGCGAACCCTTGATGACAATGGTTCTCAGCCACCTGTACAGACGTTAAACGGCTATGCTCGGACCATGACTGTGTTCCCGGATTTGCACAACCTGCCCCGCCAACTGCGCCACCCCGAAGTGCGCGATTTGGCGTGGGTGATGCTTGCCCCGCCGATGCTCGCGCAAACGCCCTGGCCGCAGCGCCACCCGCTGGCGGGCAGCGAGTGGGTGCAGGCACCGCATCTGCTGGAGCGATGGTTACGCGCGCTCGATCAAGACAGCAGCGCCTTGCAGCACTGGCTAAGCCTTGCCCGCACACGGCGCCTGGGCCTGTATTACGAGCGCCTGTGGCAATTTGCCGTGCAGCATGCGCCGGGCGTGGAATTGCTCGCCGCCAACCTGCCGATCCGCCGCGCCGGGCATACCTTGGGCGAGCTGGACATGCTGCTGCGCGACCGCGATGGCGTGCACCACCTGGAACTGGCGATCAAACTGTATCTCGGGCCGCAGGACGGCAACGGCCTGGACGCCGCGCAATGGCTGGGGCCGGGGTGCCATGATCGGCTGGACCGCAAACTGGCACACCTCGCTCAGCATCAGTTGCCGATTTCAGCGCGTGCGGAAAGCCGCGAGGCATTGGCGGCGCTGGATATCCAGCAGTTCGATGCGCATTTGTGGCTCGGCGGGTATTTGCTCTATCCCTGGCCCGGCCAGGCCGAACCCCCTCACGGCGCCCATCCGCAGCATCTGCGGGGGCGCTGGCTGCATCAACGTGATTGGCCGGCGCTGGTCAGTGCCAGCCCGCCGGGGCGCTGGCAACCGCTGCCCAGGCATGCCTGGCTTGCGCCGGCGCATTACCCGCAGGACGAGGTGTGGAGTGAGGAGCAAATGCACGGCTGGCTGGCGGCACTTGACCCGATGGCGCCGGCGCAGCTTCTGGTACGCATGGTTCGCAATGGCGAGGATTGGGAAGAAGCCGAACGCCTGTTCCTGGTGGCCGATCTCTGGCCCAACGTCCCAGGCGTTACTTGACCTTCAGGTGCCGTGCGTACCAGGGCCGCCTCGGCACACGCTTGAACAATGCCTGCAAGCCTTCGTCCTCAGCGGCAAAGGTAATACGCAGCGCCAGCTTCATGGTCTCCGGGTCCATCTCCATCGACCTGCCCATCTGCAAACCCGGCGTGGTGCTGCAGCCGTGGGTGTCCGGCCCCAGCCACGGATCGCCGACCTCCACCCAGCGCCCCTGCGCGAACCAGTTCACGCCATTGACTTCCAGCCGGCTGACCTCACCGGGGTTGAAGCGCTCGTGGGCGCGAAACCAATCCTCGATGCGGTCATCGATCCAGCCGTGAAAATGCCAGAACACCGGGTTTACATGGGATGAAAACGGATCACCGAGAAAATCGTTCTCCGCCGCATACCAACGCGCGGCAAAGTCCGATGGGTCACGGGCGAACGGCACCGGCGCGCCGTTGGACGGGTCACGGGGCACCGAGGCCCAGCGCATGTGCAGCCAGTCGTGCAGGCCTAATTCCATCTCGGAACCCAATTGCCCAAGGCTCAGCTTGGCCAGGTAACGCGGGTCGCGGTATTGGGATTCCCAGACCTGAAAGTTGCTGTGGTAAGTCTGGGCCGCCTTGATATCGCTGACCCACTGGGTGTATTCGCTGTCATCCGGCGCCGACCAACAGGGCGGCAACGCGAAGCCGTCGTGGTTATCGAAGTAACGCACAAAGCCCAGACGGTCGCGTTCCAGCGCCGGCTGCGGCTCGGGGAATTGCGGCCACGACGGCAAATCTTGCATGGAACGCGCAGTGCCGAGCATATGGCGGTGCATGAAAAAAAAGTCGATACCCGAGCCGTTGCGATCTTTGCGTTTGCCACGGGCGTCGCGTTCCTGGCCGCGCGGGCCGGGCTGCCAGCCGATGCCGCGCAAGGCGTCGCGTTTTTCTTCCGAGAGCTTGTGCCACTGGTCGCGGGTGGCGTGCCAGAGTTGGTGAAACAGGCGGTGCTCCGGCGAAATCAGCCAGGCCAGCAGCGTCGGGTTCAGGCCGATGCGTTGGCGGGCTTCGGGAAACAATTGTTTGTGGGCGATAAAGCGGTTGTCACGCTCGGTCAACGCCAAGGGGCGATCAAGGTTGAGGATCTGCCCGCTGAGGGTGCTGCTGCCGGCGTTAGCGAAGTCGGCCCAGACTTCATCGAGGGTCATCTTGAATTCATAGGCCGGTGCGCCGTCGGCCGCCTCGCGGTCGATCAGGCGCCAGTAAAGCAAGGCGCCCTCGCCTGTCAGCACGTCACCGAGTACGCGGTAACGCGGTTCACCTTCGGCGCGCAGGTTTTCAGCAGTGTCCAGGTAGCCGCGCAGGCCACGGCCACGCGGGGCGATGTCCAGCAGCAGTTCCAGGCCTTGCAGCGGCAAGCCCTTTAGCCCGGCGTCGCGGCCTTCCAGGCGCAGGCTCCACACACCGCGCAAAATGTTCGCCAAGTGCTGGCCTTCAGTGTCGGCCAAATCCACCGTGGCCTCGCCCGGGGTAATGGGGAATTCTTCTTCACGCGTCAGCTCGCGATGGGCATAAAAGGCCGCCGGCACGGCAGCGCCCGTCAGCGCCAGGCCTGCGATGAACCCACGTCGAGAGATCGTCATTGTCTACCTTAGGAAACGGCTTAATCAGAGCTAGAACGTTTGCAGCCTTCGAAAATTTACCGCCGCGCCACGCGGGCCTAAATTTCCCCGGCGATGGCTCGTTCTTCCCTGATAGCAAAGGCCTCAACTGACTGAGATGGCAATGACAAAACCACGTTCAAAAAAGGCGCTGTTGATCGGCCTGCCGCTGGCATTGGCCATCGGCGCCGGGGCCGGCTTTCTGGTCTGGGACCACTGGTTTCGCGGCAATGCCGGTTACCCGCTGGAGGTGATCAAGCAAGCCAATGAAATGCAGGACCGCCTGCTGTCGTTCGACAGCCACATCACGGTGCCGATGGATTTCGGCACGGCCGGCAATGAGGCCGACAAAGATGGCAGCGGCCAGTTCGACCTGGCCAAGGCAGCACGCGGGCGCTTGTCGGGCGCAGCCCTGACGATTTTCGGCTGGCCGGAAATCTGGAACGGCCCCAACGCGCCGCATAAGCCCACCGACGGTTTTGTCGAGGAGGCCCGCCACGAGCAAGAGGTGCGCTACAAGATCATCTCCGGCATGGTGCGCGACTTTCCCAACCAGGTTGGCATCGCCTACACCCCGGACGATTTGCGCCGCCTGCACGGTGAAGGCAAGTTCGCGATCTTTATCAGCATGCTCAACGCCTACCCGCTGGGCGATGACCTGAACCAACTGGACCTGTGGGCGGCGCGCGGCATGCGCATGTTTGGCTTCAGTTATATCGGCAATAACGCCTGGTCCGACTCGTCGCGCCCATTGCCGTTTTTCAATGATTCGACCGACGCCCTCGAAGGGCTGTCGCCCATCGGCCAGCAGGCGGTGCATCGCCTCAATGACCTGGGCGTGATCATCGATGTGTCGCAAATGTCGACCAAAGCCCTGGAGCAGGTGGCGCAATTGAGCCGCACGCCGATGGTGGCGTCCCACTCGGCGCCGCGCGCCTCGGTAGATATCCCGCGCAACCTCAGCGACAAGGAGTTGCAACTGATCAAGAACAGCGGCGGCGTGGTTCAAGTGGTGGGCTTCCCGGCCTATTTGCGTCCGCTGAGCCAGCCAACCCAGGACAAACTCAACGCCCTGCGCGCGCGGTTCGACCTGCCGCCGCTGCCCAACCTGGCCATGGCCCTGATGCCCGGCGACGCAATCATTGCCGCCTGGCCCGAGCAGAAGTTCGGCCAGTACGCCCAGGGCCTGTACGGCATTCTCGAAGAAGAACCCAAGGCCACCCTCAAGGATTGGGGCGACGCCATCGACTACACCGTGCGCAAGATCGGCATCGATCACGTCGGCATCTCGTCGGACTTCAACGACGGCGGCGGCATCCAGGGCTGGGAGAACGTCGGCGAGGTGCGCAACGTCACCGCCGAGCTGATCCAGCGTGGCTACTCCGAAGCCGACATCGCCAAGCTGTGGGGAGGCAACTTCCTGCGGGTGTGGGACCAGGTACAAAAAGCCGCCAAGCCCTTGGCTAACCGCTAACCACCTAGAAGCACGTCCATGACTGATCGCCGTACATTTCTCAAACAGGCTGGTGTCTTCGCCGCCAGCCTGCCGCTGGGCGCTGCGCTGATACCTCAAGCATTGGCCGACAACCCGGCACCCGCTGCTAACGACCCATGGACGGGATTGAAACAGCTGTTCAACCAGGACCCGAACTACCTGCACTTCTCCAACTTCCTGGTGGCCTCGCACCCCAGGCCGGTGCGCGAGGCGATCGACCGCTACCGCCAGCAGATCGACCGTAACCCAGGGCTGGCGATGGATTGGGGTCTTGAGGAAACCTGGAAACGCGAAGGCCAGGTACGGGAATGGGCCGGTCGCTACTTGAACGCCAAGCCGGCGCAAATTGCCCTCACCGGCAGCACCTCCGAAGGGCTGGCGATGATCTACGGCGGGATAAAGCTGCGGCCCGACCAGGAAATCCTCACCACCGTGCACGAGCATTACGCCACCCAGAACGTCCTGGATTTTCGCGTGCTCAAGCAAGGCACGCAGGTGCGCCGGTTCAGGCTGTTCGAAGACGCCAATCGCGTGTCTGCCGACGAAATCCTCGGCAATATCCAGCGCAATATTCGCCCCAACACCCGCGTGCTTGGCATGACCTGGGTGCAGTCGGGCAGCGGCGTGAAACTTCCGATTGGCGAGATCGGCAGGCTGGTGGATGCACTCAACCGTCACCGCGATGAAAACGACCGCATTCTCTACGTGGTGGACGGCGTGCACGGTTTTGGCGTGGAAAACCTCGACTTCCCCGACATGCACTGCGACTTCTTTATCGCCGGCACACATAAATGGATGTTCGGCCCGCGCGGTACCGGCCTGGTGTGCGCCCGTGACGCCGAAAACAAATACGTGACGCCGATGGTGCCGACCTTCTCCGAAGACACCAACTTCGCCACTACCATGACGCCCGGCGGTTACCACGCTTTTGAGCATCGCTGGGCGGTGGACGAAGCGTTCAAGCTGCATTTGCAGTTGGGCAAGCCGCAAGTGCAGGCGCGCATTCACGCGCTCAACAGCGAATTGAAAAGCCGTTTGCTGGCTCACTCGCAGATCGAACTGGTGACGCCGCGCAGCCCTGATCTCTCCGCCGGTTTTACCTTCTTCCGCGTCAAGGGCCAGGACAGCGAGGCCGTGGTCGCCCACATGATGAAAAACCGCGTGGTGATCGATGCGGTAGACCGCGATGTCGGCCCTGTGATTCGCACCTCCCCCGGTCTGCTTAACAGCTCGGATGAGATCCAGCGTTTCATGAGTTTGCTGAGCCAACGGCTGTGAACCCTTTTTCCTTTGAACGAGATGCCCACATGACTCCATCCCGCCTCAAGCCCCTCACTGCCCTGGCGCTGACCGCCCTGTGCGGCGCACTGTTGCCAGGCCTGGCCCAGGCCGCCACCGCGCAACCGGGCAAAGTATTCAAAGACTGCAAGGACTGCCCGGAAATGGTCGTGCTGCCGGCCGGCACCTTTACCATGGGCACCCCGGAAGACGAAGTCGGCCGCGAGCCCGACGAAGGCCCGATGCATGAGGTGACCTTCGCCAAACCCTTCGCCATGAGCCGCTTCCATATCACCGCCGGTGAATGGGACAGCTATATCCGCCAGACCGGCGTCAAGATCGCCGACGGCGACACCCGCCCAGGGCGCGAATGCATCGCCAGCAAGCCACGCTACCCGCAAGGCCCGCGCCAGCCAGCGGTGTGCATGGACATGGACGACATCAAAAATTACGTGGCCTGGCTGTCGAAAAAGACCGGGCAGAAGTACCAGATGGTCAGCGAAGCGCAACGTGAATATGCGGCGCGTGCGGGCACCACCGGGCCGTTTCCGTTTCCTTTCGATGAGGGCAAGGGTTACAGCATCGCCGAACATGCCAACACTTACGGCCCGGCGGATGGCTACAGCTATTCCTCGCCGGTGGGCAGCTACCCGCCGAATGCGTTCGGCATGTACGACATGCACGGCAATGTCTATGAGCGGGTTGCCGACTGCGAGCACCCCAACTACGTCGGCGCGCCTACCGACGGCAGCGCCTGGGTCGAACCGAACTGCGAGAGCTACCAGATCCGCGGCAATGACTGGGGCGAAGCGCCCGTGTTTTCACGCTCGGGCAACCGCAACAATATTTACCCGCAAACGCGCGGCGACTGGATTGGCTTTCGGGTAGTGCGCGAGCTTTAAGCGCGGCGCCGTTCAAAATGTGGGAGCTGGTTTGCCTGCGATAGCGGTGGGTCAGTCATCCCTTTATCGCCAGGGCCGCCGCCTTCGCGGGCAAGCCCGCTCCCACATTTTGCCTTGCGTATGCCAGGTAAGGGTTCGCGGCAATGGCTGGGCGGCTGGGCTTAGGGTCGTGCGCAAGCCGTCAAGACCGCCACCGTTCAAATGTGGGAGCTGGCTTGCCTGCGATAGCGGTGTGTCAGTCACCCCTGTATCGACGGGGCCGCCGCCTTCGCGGGCAAGCCCGCTCCCACATTTTGCCTTGCGTACATCAGGTAGAAA
>NZ_VMSH01000018.1:47705-100383 GCF_007713445.1 Pseudomonas sp. RGB
CACCACCATTCAAATGTGGGAGCTGGCTTGCCTGCGATAGCGGTGTGTCAGTCACCCCTTTATCTATGGGGCCGCCGCCTTCGAGGGCAAGCCCGCTCCCACATTTTGGTTCTGTAGGTACCCATAGGGCTGTGTTCAGGCCTGCTTGGCCAACAACTCCAAGCCTTCGTGCAACGCCGGGAACAGGCTGTTGTTGAAGTTGTTCCAGCGCAGTTCGAGGATGGTGTCCTCGGGCGAGATCTCGGTTTTCAGCACGTCGTGAAACACTTCACCCGAATCAATGCCGTTATCCACGTAGTGGAACGACGCACCGGTGAGGTACAGCGGCTCGGACGGCGTGGTGGCCTTGGTCGCCCAATCCACCACGGTTTGCCCGCGCGCACCATATAACGCGTTCCAGGTGGCATACGCGCCGCGGCGCTCGTAAGGCGATTCGATGCGCGTAATGCCTGGGTGAATGTTCATGATGCGCCGCGCAAACGGCGCGCCTGGCCGCACCAACTCATCCAGAATCACCAGCAAACCATCCAGCACGACGATATCGGCCTTCAATTCCACCAGCGTGTCGTGCAGGCGGCGCTCGAAATCCTGCTTGCCGGCGATGTGCTCGGCGCTGCCGCGTGGCAAACGGCGATAGGTGGACGGCACGCTCAGCAACAAATCGTTGACCAACCGGCCCTGCACTTGCAGATCCGCCGGGTACAGCCACTGGCGGCCTGGTTTGTAGGCAAAGCCGTAATCGCTGACCAGTTGCTGGTCGCGCGGGTTCTGTTCGTCATCGTCGTACACCACGCCAACCAGGTTGTACGCCTCGCCCAATGGGGTGTCGTTCAACGAGCCCACCAAAAACTCCAGCACCGACTTCATGTAGCGCTCGTGGTCCTTGTAGGCCACCGGCTGCCCGGCCTTGTCGGCTGCGGCATTTCGCAGGGACCACACATACACCAGGTTCTTTTTCGTCATTGTTTCGCTCTCGCTGAATGGACTGCGCGCGGCGTCGATGCACGTGCGCCTACAGCACAAGAACGAACCAGGACACGGCCGATTTATCCCACCGCGTCATCGCCCGGCCTGCCGAGCTAAATAGTCGCGACGGAACTTCGTTTGTCATGGGTAAGGGTCTGTGTGCCCAGCCCCCCTTTTTTTCACTTTCCGGGAAGTACTTATGACCGACCCCAAGCGCGGCGCCTTCAACGGTTTGCTCGCATTGCTCAGGCCTTTTCGCACTATCGTGACGGTCTCCGTCGCCCTCGGCATGGCGGGGGGGCTGGCCATCACGTTGCTGCTGGCGACTATCAATAATGCCCTGCACTCCACCACCGGCATGACCCAGGGCGTGATCCTGACCTTTGCTGCGCTGTGCCTGTTGGCGCTGACCAGCTCTATCGTCTCGGATATCGGCACCAACTATGTGGGCCAACGGATCATCGCCGCCTTGCGCAAGGATCTGGGCGAGAAAGTGCTGTCGGCACCCATCGAGCAGATCGAGCGCTACCGAGCCCACCGCCTGATTCCGGTACTCACCCACGACGTCGACACCATCAGCGATTTCTCCTTTGCGTTCACGCCGCTGGCCATCGCTACCACGGTGACCCTTGGCTGCCTGGGTTACCTGGCCTATCTGTCGGTGCCGATGTTCCTGATGATGATCGTTGCCATTGTCATCGGCAGCAGCGTGCAGTTCATTGCCGGCCACAAAGGCATACGCGGCTTCGACGAAGCCCGTGATCTGGAAGACGAACTGCAACGCTACTATTCGGCAATTGCCTCGGGCGCCAAAGAGCTGCGCATCCACCGGCCGCGACGCTACCGCATGAACACCCACCGCATTCAGGAAACCGCCGACCAGATCAGCGATATCCAGGTGCGCTCCGTGAATATTTACATCGTGGCGAAAACCTTCGGCTCGATGCTGTTTTTCGTGGTCATCGGCCTGGCCCTGGCCATGCAAGCCTACAGCCCCAACCCTGACCCTGCGGTGATCACCGGCTTCGTGCTGGTGTTGCTGTACATGAAAGGCCCGCTCGAACACGTGGTCGGGTACCTGCCGATCATCGGCAAGGCGCGGATTGCCTTTGCGCGAATTACCGAGCTGTCTGATCGCTTCTCGTCCCCCGAACCGCACTTGCTGATGGACGGCAGCGAGGCGCCAACACCGGTGGTCAACAGCCTAGAACTGCGCGGCGTCAGCTACAGCCCACCGCCGGTGGAAGGCAGCGAGCCGTTCCACCTGGGGCCGATCAACCTGAGCATCAAGCAGGGCGATATCGTGTTTATCGTCGGCGAGAACGGCTGCGGCAAGACCACACTGATCAAACTGTTACTAGGCCTGTATCAACCGCAGACAGGGGAAATCCGGCTCAATGGCGAAACCGTGACCGACCCCGTGCGCGATGACTATCGCCAATTGTTCACCACCGTGTTCGCCGACTATTACCTGTTCGACGATCTGGTTCAGGGCAGCGCTACTCAATCGCTGGACAGCGCGGCCAAGTACCTGGAGCGCCTGGAAATCGCGCACAAGGTCAGCGTCAAAGACGGCGTATTCAGTACCACCGACCTATCTACCGGCCAGCGCAAACGGCTGGCGCTGGTCAATGCCTGGCTCGAAGAGCGCCCTGTGCTGGTGTTCGACGAATGGGCTGCCGATCAAGACCCGGCGTTCCGTCGCGTGTTCTACACCGAGCTGCTGCCCGACCTCAAACGCCTGGGCAAAACCATCATTGTGATCAGCCACGACGACCGCTATTTCGATGTCGCCGACCAGTTGGTGCGTCTGCGCGCGGGCAAGGTGGTGCCCGAGCTGGAGCCGGCATGAAGTTTTTTTCCGGTTTCTTGGGATAGGAACGTCTCACTAGTGGTAATGAGAATTGACCTCAATAAACACTTAGAACTGCCCACTTAAAATCTAGAAGAGAATGCATCCATGCCAGCAACGTTCGGTCTGAGTCCCTTGAGCAAGGCACTCTCCATGCGCCGCCTCTTGAACATCCCTATCCTGCCAAGCACCATTGCCTTTGCAATGGCATTGCCGGTCGCGGGTTACGTGCAGGCTCAGGAAGTCGAACTGAACGTACCTGCGCAGCCGCTGGGGAGCGCGCTTCAGGAATTCGGCCGTCAGACCAATTTGCAGGTGCTGTACAGCCCGACCGACGTAGAAGGCAAACAAAGCCACCCGATCAAGGGTAAGTTGCAACCCAATCAGGCCATGACCACCTTGCTGACGGGCACGGGCGTCAGTTACGACCTGCAAGGCAACTCGTTTACCATCAGCGCTGCGAAAACGTCGGCGCTGGAGCTGGGCGCGACCCAGGTCACGGCCAACCAGTTGGGGACCATCACTGAAGGTTCCGGCTCCTACACCCCCGGCACCATTGCCACCGCGACCCGCATGGTATTGAGCCCGCGCGAGACGCCGCAGTCGATCTCCGTGGTGACCCGTCAGGCCATGGACGACTTCAACCTCAAGTCGATCGACGACGTCATGCGACACACGCCGGGCATCACCGTGTCGACCTACGACAGCGAGCGCACCAGCTACTTCTCGCGTGGCTTCGCCATCCAGAACTTTCAGTACGACGGCATCCCGATCCTGCAGGATGCCCAATACTCGTCGGGTCACACCCTGACCGACACTGTGATCTACGACCGCGTCGAAATTCTCAAGGGCGCCACCGGCCTACTCACCGGCGCCGGCGGCCCGGGTGGCACCATCAACATGGTGCGTAAAAAACCGACATCGGAATTCAAAGGCTATGTCGACCTGGGGGCGGGCTCCTGGGATAACTATCGCTCCGAAATCGATGTCAGCGGCCCGTTGACCGAGTCCGGCAATGTGCGCGGCCGCGCTGTCGCGGCCTACCAGGACAAACATACGTTCCTCGATCACTATCAGCGCCAGACCAACGTCTACTACGGCATCCTCGAATTCGACCTGGCGCCGGACACGTTGCTGACCATCGGTGGCGACTATCAGGACAGCGACCCGCAGGGTTCCAGCTGGTCCGGTGCGGCCTCGTTATTTGACTCAGCCGGTAATCGTATCAGCACGCCGCGCTCCTTCAACAACGGCGCCAAGTACAGCAAGTGGAAGCAGTACACACGCACGGGCTTCGCAACCCTGGAACACACGTTCGACAACGGCTGGGTCGGAAAGGCGCAGTACAACCACCAGATCAACGGCTATAAAGCACCGCTGTCGGCCCTGCTGTCGCCAGACGCGGTTACGGGCAAAGCCTCACTGCTGACCCGCACCTACATCGGTGAAACCACCAGTGACACCGGCGACCTGTATGCCACCGGCCCGTTCAGCCTGTTCGGGCGTGAACACGAGCTGGTCGTCGGCACCTCGGTCTCGCGCTCGCGCTGGCTGGGCAACGACTACACCAACGCCACCAACTACAACAACAGCCACGACTACTTCAACTGGGACGGCGACGCGCCCAAACCGGACCGTGGCCCCCGAACCAAAAAGAACGACGAGCTGACCCGCCAGAGCGCCGGCTACATCACCGGGCGTTTCAGTCTGGCGGATGACCTGCACCTGATCCTCGGCACCCGGGTCAACAACTACGAAGTCAGCGGCACCAGCCAGGTCAAGGACACCGGCAAGGTCGTGCCTTACGCGGGTATCACTTACGACCTCAACGACAACTTCTCGGCCTATGCCAGCTTCACCGAGATTTACCTGCCGCAAGACGACTACCGCGACCGCAACGACAAGCCGCTCGAACCGGACGAAGGCAAGAACTACGAGATCGGCATCAAAGGTGAGTTCTTCGATGGCCGCCTGAATTCGAGCCTGGCTTACTTCGAAGTCCATGAGAAAAACCGCGCAATCGATGACGACGACTACATCCCCAACAGCTACCCCGGGCTGGATTACGCGTCCAAAGGTACCGAAGCCAAAACCAAGGGCTACGAAGCGGAAATCTCCGGCGAACTGGCGCCAGGCTGGCAGTTGCAAGCGGGTTATACCCACAAGATCATGCGCAACAAACAGGGTGAGAAGCTCTCCACCTGGGAACCGGAAGACCAGGTCAATCTCTACACCAGTTACAAGCTCACCGGCCCACTGGACAAGCTGACCCTGGGCAGCGGCGTACGTTGGCAGGGTACCGGCTGGAAGTTGCTGAACAACTACGCTAAAGGCACCCAGGAAAACTTCTCCCAGGACCCGCTATGGGTAGTGGACGCGATGGCCCGCTACCAGGTGACCGAGAACGTGTCGGCAACCCTCAACGTCAACAACATCTTCGACAAGAAGTACTACACCAACATCGGCTTCTATAACTCGGCTTACTACGGTGACCCGCGTAATGTGATGCTCAGTACCCGCTGGAACTTCTGATCCAGCACGAGCCCCTGGTCATCGCCGATGACCAGGGGTTTTTTATTGCCCGTTGAAAAAGACGCTGTGTTGAATAACGCCCATAAAAAAACGCCCCTGGGCAAAGGTCCAGGGGCGTTGCTTTTTGTCCAGAGCGTTACTTCATTGCATCAGCAAAGCTCTGCACGAACGCGGCGTTATCGATGATTCGATCATGGGTAGAGTCGATCAGTATTGACTGCTGAATGCACGGCCGGCCCATGACCTGCTCCATGCTTGCCTCTATCAACTGACGATGCTGGCCAGCCCGGCTTGCGGCAGCCCACCAGCAACTGATCGGCGCGTTGATCGGCTTGAAATCAGCGTCCTTGAGGCGCTGGCCCAAAGTGCGGTCCAGCTCCCAGGAGACCTGCGCTTCATCCCCTTCAAGCAAGGTGCTCTTGATCTCCAGGAAAGTGTCACCCAGCGCACCTTCGGCCCAGGTACTGAAGGCCTGCCATTGCTGAGTCTCTTCGCCCGCAAGCGTCTGGCTTTGCAACCAGGCAGCCTGGATCGATTGGCTCGACTCCGGGAACATGACCTGTAACAGCTCGACACGCCGCTGATTTACCGGCAACTCACTGTCATCAGCCACCACCGCCGTTTCCCAATACGCCTTGAGCCAATACGGCGGCGATGCGTCGATCCAACCAACAACCTCCACCACGCGCCCGGCCTGCTCCAGCGCATACGCGACCTCCATGGCCAGATTGCCGCCCAGCGACCAGCCGGCCAGGCGATACGGGCCTTGCGGCACGGCGTCGAGCAGCTGGGCGGTGTAGTCCTCAACCATGGCCTGCCAGCCGGGCACGTCACCGCCCTCTTCAACCAAGGCCCGACTGATCACACCAAGCACCGGCCGCTGATCGCGCAGCGCCAGGCCAATGGCCTTATAGCAATGCACCGAACCGTAGCTGGGGTGGAACAGAAACAATGGCGTGCCTTGGGTCTGACTGTTGAGGTTGACGATCAGCGAGTGGCGGGTCTCGCCTCCCAGGCAAGCCACCTGCCCCGCCACTGTCGGGTTGAGCATCAATTGGCTGACTGACAGCACTGTTCCGGTGGCCTTGCGAATGCGCTCCTTGAGCATCAGCACCAGCAACGAGTGCCCACCCAGTTCAAAGAAGTTGTCATTCAACCCCACTCGCTCAACGCCCAGTACCTCGCGCCAGATAACCGCGAGGCGTTGTTCCAGCGGAGTCTGCGGCGCCTGGTAGGCGCGATCATGTTGATCCGCACCGGGCGCCGGCAATGCCTTGCGATCCAGCTTGCCATTCGGGCTCAGAGGCATCTGCGCCAGCAGCACCCATTGCGCCGGCACCATGTAGTCAGGCAAATGCGCCAGAAGATACGCACTGAGGGATTCGCGCCAGCGCTCGCTCGGGGCCTGCAACACCAGATAGCCCACAAGCTGCTTGCCGTCGATGACCTGCACCGAGGCCTCTTGCACTTGTGGGTGTTCGAGGATGCGCGCCTCAATCTCGCCCAACTCGATACGCAGGCCTCGCAGCTTGACCTGATGATCCAGTCGCCCAAGGTATTCGATAACCCCGTCGGCTCGTTGGCACACGCGGTCGCCGGTGCGGTACAAACGCTCACCCGGCTGGAAAGGCGAAGCGACAAACCGCTCAGCCGTGAGCCCCGCACGTCGATGGTAACCGCGCGCCAACCCGACACCGCCCAAGTACAGCTCGCCCGCCACGCCCACGGCAACCGCCTGCAGATCCGCGTCCAGCACGTAGGTACGCAGGTTGGCGATTGGCTGTCCAATGGGCACCGTGTCACGCCCTTCGTCGACGCACACCCAGTGGGTCACGTCGATAGCCGCTTCAGTTGGCCCATACAGGTTATACAACGCGGCCTGCGGCAGTTTGGAGAAAACCTGCTGTTGCGCGTCCACCGGCAACGCTTCGCCACTGCACACGATGCGCTGCAAGGTATGGCAGGTGTCAACCGCGGTGTCTTGCAGAAAAGCCTGCAACATCGACGGCACGAAGTGCAGCGTGGTGACGCGTTCGGCGTTAATCAACGCCACCAACCTGGCGGGGTCGCGATGATCACCGGGTGCGGCCACCACCAGGCGCGCGCCAGTCATCAGCGGCCAGAAGAACTCCCACACCGATACATCAAAGCTGAACGGCGTCTTTTGCAAGACTGTGTCACTGGCACTCAACGCGTACGCGTCCTGCATCCAGCACAAGCGGTTGGTCAGCGCCGAGTGACGGTTACCAGCGCCTTTGGGCTGGCCGGTGGAGCCTGAGGTGTAAATCATATAAGCGAGGTTTTCGTCATACAGCGCGATGCCAGGGTTGGCATCGCTGTAACCCTCGAACCAGGATTCCCCTACCACCAGGCAGTCCAGCCCTGGGGAAATCGGCAGCTGTTCCAAAAGATGCGCCTGCGTGAGTAACAGCTTCACGCCACTGTCTTGCAGCATGTAGGCCAAACGCTCGCGCGGGTATTCAGGGTCGAGCGGTACGTAAGCGCCACCGGCCTTGAGCACCGCCAGCAGGCTGACGACCATTTCAATCGAACGCTCTACGGCTACCCCAACCAATACATCCGGTCCGACACCCGCCTCCATCAAACGATGGGCCAGGCGGTTGGCACGGCGGTTGAGCTCGGCGTAGGTCAGGCGTTGTTCGGCAAAGACCAAAGCCGGTGCATGCGGGGCACGCTCGACCTGTGCTTCGATCAATTGATGAACGGGCTGCTGCGTATAGTCCTGCTCGGTAGCGTTCCAGTCTTGCAGCGCCACCCGTTGCTCTGTGCGGTCCAGCAACGGCAGCTGGCTGACCCGCTGCTGCGGGTCGTCGAGCATGCCTTGCAGGATATTCTGCCAATGCTTAAGCATGCGCTGAAGCATGGCAGGCTCGAACAAGTCAGTTGCATAAGTAAGTGTGGCCCAGATGCCATCCGCCGATGCCTGGGTGTCCAGGCTCAGGTCGAACTGCGCGGTCTGGCTGCCCCAGTCCAGGCCTTCCACACGCAAGTCAGGCAAGTATCGGCCTTGAGTGGCCAGGCCTGCATCGCTCTGGTGGTTGAACAATACTTGGAACAAAGGGTTATGGCTCAGGTTGCGCTCCGGCTGCAGCGCTTCGACCAATTGCTCGAACGGCAGGTCCTGGTGGCTCTGGGCATCCAGGCTGCGGCGCTTGACCTGCTGCAGCAACTGGCGAACGGTGATTTGCTCGTCGAGGTCGGCCTTGAGCACCTGGGTATTGACGAAAAAACCCACTAGACGTTCGACGTCGACACGGTTGCGGTTGGCAATCGGCACACCCACGCGAATGTCCTGCTGGCCGCTGTAGCGATACAACAGGCTCTGGAATGACGCGAGCAACAGCATAAACACCGTCACACCTTCGCGCTGCGCCAAGGCGTTGAGCCCGGCGGCCAGTTGCGCTGGCAACTCGACGTCCAGGCTCGCGCCACGATAGCTTTGCACCGCCGGGCGCGCACG
Source organism: Pseudomonas sp. RGB (assembly GCF_007713445.1). Taxonomy (NCBI): domain Bacteria; kingdom Pseudomonadati; phylum Pseudomonadota; class Gammaproteobacteria; order Pseudomonadales; family Pseudomonadaceae; genus Pseudomonas; species Pseudomonas sp. RGB. The sequence goes on from NZ_VMSH01000018.1 coordinate 56,537, forward strand.
CGCCGTCGGCAGCTCCAATACGGGTTGCTCGCCACCCAGCAGCTCGCGCCAATAGGTCAATTGGCGCTCACGCTCCCCGGCCGCCATCCACTGGCGTTGCCAGTGCGCGTAATCGGCATACTGCAACGGCAACGCCGGTAACTGCGCCACCTCGCCCTGGCGATAAGCACCATACAACTGCACCAGTTCATCGACCATAACCTGCATCGACCAACCATCGCAGACGATATGGTGCTGCACCAATACCAGCACATGCAGGTCTTCGGCCAGACGCATCAGCGTGACGCGCAGCAGTGGCCCTTGCTGCAGGTCGAAAGGCCGGGCAATTTCGGCCTCCACCTGTTGCTGCAGCGTGCTTTGAAGGGCGTCTACACGCGTAATCAGCACCGGTTCGGCCGGGTGAATCACTTGCACCACAGCCTCATCCTGCTGGTCGATACGGGTGCGCAAGCTCTCATGCCGTGCGACCAGCGCGTCAAAACTGCATTGCAAGGCCTGCTGATCAAGCTGACCGCTCAGGCGCAAAATACTCGGAATATGGTAGGCAGCGCTGTGAGGGTCCAGTTGCCATAGGAACCACTGGCGCTCCTGCGCAAATGACAGCACCAACGGCTGGTCCCGCTCGATCGCCACCATCGGCGGCGCCAAGTCACGATCAGCGGCCTGCAGTGCCAGCACAAACCCTTCCAGTTGCGGCTGTTCAAACAAGGTACGCAGCGCCACTTCGCGCTCAAGCAGTTGACGCACTCGGGAGATCACCTGCATGGCCAGCAACGAGTGCCCGCCCAGCTCGAAAAAGTGGTCCGTCAGACCAATACGCTCGGCCCCCAACACCTGAGCCCAGATCGCCGCCACCTGCTGCTGCAATGGCGTGACCGGTTCAATCCACACGCCCTGCGACTGCGCTTTATCCGGCCTCGGCAGGCCCTTGCGATCAAGCTTGCCGTTGGGGGTCAATGGCATTTGCGTCAAAAACACAAAGTGCGCCGGGACCATGTAGTCCGGCAGGCAGGCTTTGAGCGCTCTGCGCAGGGCTTCGCGAAATTCGACCGCGTTGATCAACGCAGGGTCAGCGGGGACCACATACGCCACCAGCTGTTTGCCGGTCGGACCTTCCTGGGCCACAACCACGGTTTCACCGACGCTGTCCTGTTCGCGCAGACGTGCTTCGATTTCGCCCAGCTCGATACGGAACCCACGGATTTTTACCTGATGGTCGACGCGGCCGAGGTAATCCACCACACCATCAGGGCGACCACGGGTGAGGTCGCCGCTGCGATACACACGGCTGCCAGGTTTGCCGAACGGGTCCGGCACGAAGCGCTCGGCAGTCAGTGCCGGACGCTCCAAATAACCGCGAGCCACGCCCTCCCCGCCCAGGTACAACTCACCTGCCACGCCGATTGGTTGCAGGTTCAGTTGCGAATCCAGCACATAGCCGCTGCGGTTGCCCAGCAGTGTGCCAATCGGTGCGTAGACGGCGCCGCAGGGGTCGCCACGATGGGCTTTCCACAGCAGCGGCGTGACCACGGTTTCCGTCGGGCCGTAGCCATTGAACAGGTAGGTCGGTTTCAGCGCACGCCACGCCAGGTCGTAGCTGGCCTGCGCCACTGCGTCACCGCCGAAGCAGTAAACACGCACTGGCGGTGGGTTACCGTCGCGCTCGGCATGTTCAGCCAGCTGTTGCAGGTACACCGGCGGGAACACGGCCATGGTCACGTTATGGCGGTGCATTTGTGCGTAGGTGTATTCCGGCAGCCACAGGCTATCGTCGCGGATCAGCACACTGGCGCCATTGATCAGCGGGTGCATCCAGCCTTCGTGGGCGCCGTCGAACGCGAAGGACATGAAGTGCAGTTCGCAATCGGCGGGGGACGTTTCATAGCGTTCGCCGGTGGCGATGATATGCGCCACCAACGGGCCGTGGGAAACGGCAACGCCCTTGGGCATGCCGGTGGAGCCTGAGGTGTAGATCACGTACGCGAGGTTGTCGCCGTCCAACTGCACCTCGGGCGCGGTATCGCTGTAATCACACCACAATTCGGTGCGATCAATCGCCAGGCTGTCCAGGCCTTGCGGTATCGGTAGTTGCTGCAAGGCACTGGTGTGCGTCAGCAACAACTTCGCGCGGCTGTCTTGCATCATGTACAGCAGGCGATCACGTGGGTATTCGATATCCAGCGGTACATACACACCACCGGCTTTCATGACCGCGAGGAACGCGACCATGATCTCGGCACTGCGCGGCATGGCGATGGCCACGCGCACTTCCGGGCCGACACCACGGGCGATCAGCGCATGCGCCAGGCGGTTGGCTTGGCGGTCCAATTCCCCATAGGACAAGGTCTGCGCGTCGAACTTGACCGCCACTGCATGCGGGTTTTCCCGCGCACGATCAGCGAACAACTCATGCACCAGACGCTCGGCCGAGAAGCCTGCGTCGGTCTGATCCCACAGGTTCAGAATGTGTTGCTGCTCATCGCTGTCCAACAGGTTCAATTGGCCAATGTTCTGCTGCACATCGGCAACCATCGCCTGCAACAGGTTTTGCCAGTGACGCGCCATGCGCTCGAGGGTCGCAGGCTCGAACAAGTCGGTAGCGTAGCCCAGCGAAGCCCACAGCCCCTCGGAGCTTTCATGCACATCCAGATCGAGGTCAAAGTGCGCGGTACGGCGCTCCCACTCCAGGCCTTCAATGCGCAAATTGGACAGCGTCTGCGACTGCGCGCCCAAGCGCCCTTCGCTTTGATAGTTGAACATCACTTGGAATAACGGGTTGAGGCTCAGGCTGCGTTCCGGCTGCAGGGCCTCCACCAGCTGTTCGAACGGCAGGTCCTGGTGGGCCTGGGCATCTAGCGCACGTTGTTTGACCTGGGCCAGAAGCTCGGCAACAGTGATAGGCCCGTCGAGGTCGACCTTGAGTACCTGAGTGTTGACGAAGAAGCCAATCAGGCGCTCGGTTTCAACGCGGTTGCGGTTGGCAATCGGCACACCGACGCGGATGTCTTGCTGGCCGCTGTAGCGGTGCAGCAACGCCTGGAACGAGGCCAGCAATAGCATAAACATCGTCACGCCCTGAGCCTGGGCCAGGGCTTTAAGACTGTCGACCAGGCTGGCGGGCAACGGCACATCGAGGCGCGCGCCGCGATGGCTCTGTTGCGCGGGGCGTTGGTGGTCGAACGGCAATTCCAATACCGGTTGCTCGCCACCCAGCAGTTCGCGCCAGTAGGCCAGTTGGCGCGCCCTCTCACCAGCGTCCATCCAGTTACGCTGCCATACGGCAAAGTCGGCGTATTGAATCGGCATCGCCGGCAATTGCAACAATTGCCCCTGACTGAACGCCTGGTAGAGCTGCACCAGCTCATCAACCATTACCTGCATCGACCAACCGTCGGAGACGATATGGTGCTGCACCAGCACCAGTACGTGGTCATCCTGTGCCACACGCAGCAACGTCACGCGCAGCAAAGGCCCTGCTTGCAGGTCGAACGGACGCGCGATTTCGGCTTCTACCTGCGCCTGCACGTCGTGCTCGTGCACGTCTACGCACTGGATGGGCAACGCCATCTGCGGGCGAATAGCTTGCCGTGCACCGTCCGGTTGCGGTTCGACGTAAGTGCGCAGGCTTTCATGGCGAGCGACCAGCACATCGAAACTGCGCTGCAACGCCGACGTATCCAGCGGCCCCTTGAGGCGCAGGGCACTGGGGATATGGTACGCGGCACTGCCTGGGTCCAGCTGCCAGAGGAACCACTGGCGCTCCTGGGCATAAGACAGCGGTAACGGTTGATCGCGTCCGACCTGCACAAGTGCCGGCGCCTGTTCACCCTCGACCGCTTCCAATGCGTGCAACGCTGCGGCGAAGCCTTCAAGACGCGGTTGCTCGAATACCAGCTTGAGTGGCACTTCACGTCCCAATGCATGGCGCAGGCGTGAAACCACCTGCATCGCCAACAACGAATGGCCACCCATTTCAAAGAAGTGGTCGGTCAGCCCGACCCGCTCTGCGCCGAGGATTTGCGCCCACACGGCGGCTATCTGCTGCTCCAGCTCGGTGACCGGTGCAACCCAGGCCTGCAGCGATTGGCTGGCGTCGGGTTTGGGCAGCGCCTGACGGTCCAGCTTGCCATTAGGGTTCAACGGCATGCGGTCAAGGAAGACCAGGTGGGCCGGCACCATGTAGTCCGGCAGCTGTTCACGCAGCCTGGCCTTGAGCGCTTCGGCGTCGTGCTGCTCGGCGACCAGGTAGGCAACCAGTTGATTGTCAGCCGCCAGCACCAATGTTTCGCGCACCCCGTGCTGGGCGAGCAACAGCGCTTCGATTTCGCCCAGTTCGATACGGAAACCGCGGATTTTGACCTGGTGGTCGACCCGCCCCACATACTCAATCACGCCGTCGGCGCGGTAGCGTGCCAAGTCGCCGGTGCGGTAGAGACGCTCGCCGACTGCACCGAACGGGTCCGGCACAAAGCGCTCAGCCGTAAGCAGTGCGCGGTTCAAATAGGCACGTGCCAAGCCACAGCGGCTGGCGATGTACAGTTCGCCGACCGCCCCCAACGGCGCCAGGTTCAGGTCGCGGTCCAACACGTACAAAGCGCGGCCCGGCAATGAGCGGCCAATGGGGCTGGCCGTGGCGCCGATGACTTCACTGCTGCAGGTGCAGTCCAGCACACTCGACACCACCGTCGCTTCGGTCGGCCCGTAGGTATTGAGCAATCGTACATGGCCCAGGCCGGCTTTCAGCCATTGCGCCGGCCCCTCCAGCGGCATGGCTTCACCGCCGATATGGACCTGGCGAAGCGCGCCGTAAGCGCGCGGCCCGGCCGCCAGGCAATCGAGCAGAAACAGGTTCCAGTAGGCGGTCGGCAAGTCGGCCAGGGTAATGCCCTGCTTGATGATTTCCTCATACAACCGAGCACTGTCCCACAACTCGGGGCCACGCAGGATCACCGTGGCGCCGTGGGTCAGCGCCGGGTACAACTGCTCCACGAACCCATCGAAGTTCAGGGTTGCAAACTGCAACACGCGATCCGCTGGGGACAACTGCGAATAGCCGGCGGCAATACTCGAGAATTCCGTGAGTGCCGCGTGGTTGATCGCCACGCCCTTGGGCTTGCCGGTGGAACCGGAGGTGTAGATCACGTAGGCCAGGCTCTGTGGATCGACCCAGACCCGGGGGTTGACCTCGGAGGTGCCGTGCAGCACGCCATCGATGCGATCGATATCCAGCCGCGCAATCTGCTCCGGAAGCGGCAATGGCACTGACGATTGACACAGCACCAGGCGCACGGCGCTGTCTTCAAGCATGTGCAACAGGCGTTCGCGCGGGTATTGCGGATCCAGGGGCACATAAGCGCCCCCGGCCTTGAGCACCGCCAGCAGGCTGACCACCATGGCAAACGAGCGCTCCACCGCCACGCCCACCATCACCTCGGCGCCAACGCCCTGGTTGATCAGGTAATGGGCCAGGCGGTTCGCTTGCCGGTTCAGCTCGGCGTAGCTGATGGACTGCTCGCCCAGGCACAAGGCGATAGCCTCAGGCTGTTGCCGCGCCTGCGCCTCAAACAGGCCGTGCACGCCTGCGGGTTCCACGAACGCCGCAGCACTGTGATTCCAGTCCTGCAAGAGGCCGCACTGCTCATCATCGGTCAACATCGGCAGTTGCGCGACGCGATCGCCCGCGCCTGCAACTACGGCCCGCAACAGTGCCTGCCAATGCTGCGCCATGCGCTCAACAGTGGCCGCGTTGAACAGGTCGGTGGCATAGGTCAACGACGCCGCCAGGCCTTCGGGCGTCTCCTGAGTATCCAGGCTGAGGTCAAACTGCGCGCTCTGATCGCCCCACGCCAACGCCTCCAACGCAAGCCCCGGCAATTGCTGTGCGGCCTGCGCTTTATGGCCTTCGGTCTGGTGGTTGAACATCACTTGAAACAGCGGGTTGTGGCTCAGGCTGCGCTCGGGCTGCAAAGCCTCGACCAATTGTTCAAAGGGCAAGTCCTGATGACTCTGGGCATCCAGAGCTCGCTGCTTGACCTGGGCCAGCACTTGGCTGAAGGTCATTTGCCCGTCGATATCAGCCTTCAAAACCTGGGTGTTGACGAAAAACCCGATCAGACGTTCGGTTTCTGCGCGGTTGCGGTTGGCGATCGGCACACCAACACGGATATCCGACTGGCCGCTGTAGCGATACAACAGCGTCTGAAACGACGCCAGCAACAGCATGAACAGGGTCACCCCCTCGCGCTGCGCCAACGCCTTGAGACCATTGACCAGCGCCGCATTCAGGCTGATATCCAGACGCGCGCCACGGTAGCTCTGAACCGCCGGCCGTGGGTGGTCCAACGGCAACTCCAGCACTGGCTGCTCACCGCCCAAGCGCTCACGCCAGTAACCCAGCTGGCGCTCCTTCTCCCCTGCCTCCATCCAACTGCGCTGCCACAGCGCGTAGTCCGGGTATTGAATCGGCAACTCGGGCAGCCGCACGTCTTTGCCCTGACTGTAGGCAACGTACAACTGCACCAGCTCATCGACCATAACCTGCATCGACCAGCCATCAGACACGATATGGTGCAGCACCAGTACCAGCACGTGCTCATCCGGTGCCAATTGCAGGACCTTCACCCGCAGCAAGGGGCCTTGCTCCAGGTCGAAAGGTTGGGCGACCTGCGCTTGCACCCATGCCTCAAGCGGCAACGCATCGGCGGCTTCGTAAGCAACGTCAACGTGAAGTTCCGGGCGGACCACCTGCAACACTCGGTCAACATCCTGATACAGATGGGTGCGCAGGCTTTCATGGCGGGCAACCAAGGCATCGAAGCTGCGCTGCAAGGCCGCCCGATCAAGTTGGCCTTTCAAACGCAGCGCCCGTGGCAAATGGTAGGCAGGGCTCTGCGGCTCCAGTTGCCACAAAAACCACTGCCGTTCCTGGGCATAAGAGAGTCGCAGCGGCTCGCCTTCCTGACGCTTGAAAACCGGGGCAATCTCAAACAGGTTGATGCCTTGTTGCTTGAGCATTACCGCCAACGCTTTCTTTTGTTGCGCCGAAAGTGAACCTACCGACTCGATTAATGCTTGCACGCCACGCCCCTCAGGAAATCAATTTATCCAAATCTTCTGCTGATAGACGTTTGAGGGCCTCCAAGGATTTAGCCAATGCGTCCTGCACAGGCGAATTATTTGCCTGTTGGGCCGCCACGTAGGCGCTGAAGTCTGCCAAGGTGGGTGTGGTGAAAATCGATTTGACGTCGAATTCGGCGTGCAATTGCTCGCGCAGCCGCACAACCACCTGCGTCGCCAGCAACGAATGCCCGCCCAACTCGAAGAAGTTGTCGTTCAAACCCACTCGCTCCATTTCCAGCACCTCGGCCCAGATCGCGGCGATCTGCCGTTCCAGTTCGCTGGACGGCGCGACGTATTCGCGCACCTGTAAGTGGGCATCCGCTTTGGGCAAGGCTTTACGATCCAGTTTGCCGTTGGGGCTCAGGGGCATGTGGTCGAGCAGCATCCACTGTGCGGGCACCATGTAGTCCGGCAGGTGTTGGGCCAGATGCGCGCTGAGTACGTCACGCCAGTCGTCAGTGGCGTGTTGCAGCACCAGGTAGCCCACCAGGTAGGTGCCATCAACGGCCAACACCGCGGCTTCACGCACCGCCTCGTGTTCCAGCAGGCGCGCCTCGATTTCACCCAGCTCAATACGCAGACCGCGCAACTTGACCTGATGATCGATGCGGCCGGCGTATTCGATCACGCCGTCCGCACGATAGCGGGCCAGGTCGCCGGTGCGGTACAGCCGCTCACCGGCGACAAACGGATGGGCAATAAAGCGCTCGGCAGTCAAGCCGGGGCGACGGTGGTAACCGCGGGCCAGGCCGCCGCCACCCAGGTACAACTCGCCCAACACGCCCACCGGGACGGGTTCGAAGTGGCTGTCGAGAATGTAGCAACCCAGGTTGGCGATCGGGCGCCCGATCGGCACCGCATCGCGGCCTTCATCGACGCAGGTCCAGTGGGTCACATCAATAGCCGCTTCGGTCGGGCCGTACAAATTGTAGAGCCCGGCCTGCGGCAGCTTGGCGAACACTTGCTGCTGCGCGTCCACTGCAAGCGCCTCGCCGCTGCACACGATGCGGTGCAAGGTATGACAGGTTGCAACCATGGGGTCTTGCAGGAACGTCTGCAACATCGACGGCACAAAGTGCACTGTGGTGATCTGCTCGGCATTGATCAGCTTGACCAGCTTGGCAGGGTCGCGGTGATCCCCAGGTGCGGCAACCACCAGGCGTGAGCCAGTCATCAGGGGCCAGAAGAACTCCCACACCGACACGTCAAAGCTGAACGGAGTCTTTTGCAGCACGGTGTCACTGACATCCAGGGCATAAGCGTCCTGCATCCATTGCAAGCGATTGGTCAGGGCCGAATGGCGGTTGCCGGCGCCTTTGGGCTGGCCGGTGGAGCCCGAGGTGTAGATCACATAGGCGAGGTTTTCGCCCTCCAATGCGACACCGGGATTCGCTTCGCTATAGCCCTCGAACCAGGACTCGCCCAGGACCAGGGTGTCCAGTGCGGATGGAACCGGCAACTGCTCCAACAGATGCGCCTGGGTCAGCAACAGCTTAACGCCACTGTCTTCGAGCATGTAGGCCAGGCGCTCGCGCGGGTACTCCGGGTCCAGCGGCACATAGGCGCCGCCGGCCTTGAGTACCGCCAGCAGGCCGACGACCATTTCGATTGAGCGCTCCACAGCCAGGCCCACCAGTACATCCGGGCCCACACCGGCCGCTATCAGGCGATGAGCCAAGCGGTTGGCACGGCAATTCAGTTCGGTGTAGCTCAGGCGCTGTTGACCAAAGGCCAATGCCGGCGCCTGCGGTGTACGGGCGACCTGTTCTTCGATTAATGCGTGCACGCAACGCTGCAACGGGTAATCGCGTGCCGTGGCATTCCAGTCATGGACCACCCGCTGATGCTCGGCGGCGTCGAGCATTGGCAAATCAGCCAGGCGTTGCCCCTGGTCATTGGCCATGGCCTGCAGCAGGTTGACCAGATGACGGGCATAACCTTGCACGGTCAAGGCATTGAAGTGCGCATGGGCGAAACTCAATTGCAGCGACAGCGTCTCGCCCATATCCACCAGCACGGTCAGCGGGTAGCTGGTTTGTTCATGCGCCTTGGGCTCGCCAAACCGAATGCCACTGCCGCCGCTCTGCTCCAGGGCTTTGGATACCGGGTAGTTCTCGAACACCAGGATGTTGTCGAACAACGCCGCACCACCCTGCCCGGCCCAGCGTTGAATATCGTAAAGGGCAGTATGTTCATGCTCGCGCAAGGCCAGGTTCTGCGCCTGCACCGCCTGCAACCAGTGCGCCACCGACTGCTGCCCGTCTACCGCACAGATCACCGGCAAGGTATTGATGAACAGGCCGATTTGTTGCTCCACTCCCACCAGTTCCGCCGGGCGCCCGGCCACGGTGGCACCGAAGGACACCACCGACTGCCCGCTGTGCCGTTGCAACAGAACCAGCCAGGCGGCCTGGACCAATGTATTCAGGGTGACCTTATTGCTGCGCGCACAGGCTTCCAGCTGCGCCGTCAACGGGCGGTCGAGGCTGTACTGATACTCGCCATACCCTTCACCGGCCTGCGCCAGGTTGCTGCCCAAGCGAGTCGGCGTTTGCAATGCGCTCAACTGCTCGCGCCAGAACGCTTCGGTCGCGCCCGCATCACGCTGTTGCAGCCAGCCAATGTAGTCGCGATAGCGTCCGATGGCGGGCGGTACTGCCACACCGGCATAGCGTTGCAGCACTTCACCAAACAGCCGCGAGTTGCTCCAGCCGTCCATCAGAATGTGGTGGCTGGTGTAAATCAGCTCATGGCGCTGGTCTTCGGTGCGCACCAGCAGTAACCGCACCAACGGCGCCTTGGTCACATCAAAACCCTGGCGACGCTGGGCCAACTGCAAATGGTGCAACTCAAGCTCACGCTCGGGCATGGCGCGCCAGTCGAGCTCCTCGACCATTAACGGCGCCTCGCGGTAAACGACCTGGCACGGCCATTCCAGCTGGCCCTCCCAGAAGAACCCGCTGCGCAATACCTCATGGGCCTGCACGGTGGCCTGCCACGCCTGCTCGAAGCGCGGCACATCCAGGCCTTCAGCCGTAACGCGGATCTGGCTGATGTAATCCCCCGCTGCGTGCTCATAGAGGGTGTGGAACAGCATGCCTTGCTGCATCGGCGACAAGGTGTAGATGTCTTCCACGGCATCGGCGGCCAACGGCAGCGATTCGAGTTGTTGCTGGTTCAGGCGCGCCAACGGGAAGTCGGAAGCGGTAACCCCGCTGTTGCCAGGTGTGCAGCAATGCTCCACCAGGTCGCTGAGTTCGCGGGTAAAGGCAGCGCCCAGGGCTTCGATGACGTGGGAGTCGAACATCAGCGGGCTGAACGTCCAGCTCACCTGCAGTTCACCGCCATACACTTGACCGTTGAGCGTCAACCAGTTGCCCAGCGGCGCGTCGGGGCTTTGTTCGGCACCGGTACTTTCCGTGGCGGAGGCGAACAAGGCGTCCGGCTGATCAAGGCTGGCGTCGAGCTGGCCGAGGTAGTTGAAGGTGATACGCGGCACCGGCAGCTGGCTCAACGCTTGGCGTGTAGCGTCATCGCCCAGGTAGCGCAGCGCGCCAAAACCCAAGCCTTTGTCGGGTACGGCGCGTAATTGCTCTTTGATCTGCTTGATCGAGCCGGCCAGGGTTGCGGTCGGCGTCAGCCGTACCGGGAACAGGCTGGTGAACCAGCCCAGGGTGCGGGTCAGGTCGATGTCGTCAAACAGGTCTTCACGGCCATGGCCTTCCAGCTGGATCAGGCTTGATGCCTGCCCGGTCCATTGGCAGATCACCCGCGCCAGGGCGGTCAACAGCAGGTCGTTGATCTGAGTACGATAAGCCGTGGGCGCTTGTTGCAGCAGCTGCCGGGTGCGTTCGGCATCCAGCTGGCTGACCACCGTCTGCGCCAAACGACCGGGGCGCGCGGCGTGCGGGTCGCGGCATGGCAAGTCGGTGTCTATGCCTTGAAGCTGTTGCAGCCAGAATTGCTTCTCGCGTGTCATCGCTTCACTGCGTGCATGGGCCTGCAAGCGTTCAGCCCACGCTTTGAACGATGAGGTCTTCGCCGGCAGTGCGTGTTGGCGATACAGGCTCTGCAGGTCTTCGAGAAATACGCGCCAGGAAACCCCGTCCACCACCAGATGGTGCATGACCAGCAACAGACGCTGCGAACCGTCAGCCAAGTCGGCAAGTACCGCACGCAACAACTGACCTTGTTGCAGGTCGAGACTGCTCTGGGCGCGCTCGCAGAGGGCCAGCAGTTCGGCATCGTCTTGCACGGTCTCCTGCCACAGCAAGGTCGCCATTGGCGCGTCATGGCGAGCGGTCCAACGGTCGGCCTGCTGGCTGAAACTCAAGCGCAGCACATCATGATGCTGGACGAGCAATTGCAGGGCCACTTGCAACCGGTCTGCGTGCAGCGGTTGGCGTGGCCTCAGTAGCAAGGACTGATTCCAGTGATGCCGGTCCGGCAACGGCATCGCGAAAAATAGCTGTTGGAAAGGCAGCAGCGGCGTCTCGCCCTGCACCGGCCCCTGATCGATCACGCGGGCGGCCTGCAACTGCGCCACTCGCGCCAGGCTGCGTACGGTCTGATGCTGGAACAGCGCCTTGGCGGTGAAGTGAATACCGGCGGCGCGGGCGCGACTGACCACCTGGATCGAAATGATCGAGTCGCCACCGCGCTCGAAGAAGTTGTCGTTCAGGCCCACCTGCTCAATACCGAGCACGTCGGCCCAAATCGCAGCGATCCGTTGTTCCAGCGCGCTTTGCGGGGCTTCATAGTGCTGTGCGGCTTCGGGCTTGGGCAGGGCCTTGCGGTCCAGCTTGCCGTTGGGGCTCAACGGCATCTGCTCAACCGGGACCCACTGCGCCGGTACCATGTAATCCGGCAGATGCTGCGCGAGGTGGGCACCAAGCACTTCGCGCCAGCCCTCGGCAGCGGTGTGCAACACCACGTAGCCAACCAGGTATTTGCCATCCACCGCCACCACCGCAGCTTCGCGAACGTGCTCGTGTTCCAGCAGGCGCGCTTCGATTTCACCCAGCTCAATACGCAAACCGCGCAACTTGACCTGATGGTCGATCCGCCCGGCGTATTCGATCACACCGTCTTCGCGATAACGCGCCAGGTCGCCGGTGCGATACAAGCGCTCGCCTGTGACAAAAGGGTGAGCGATAAAACGCTCGGCAGTCAGCGCCGGGCGGCGGTGGTAACCCCGCGCCAGGCCGACGCCGCCCAGGTACAACTCACCGAGCACGCCAACCGGCACCGGTTCAAAATTGCTGTCGAGAATGTAGCAACCGAGGTTGGCAATCGGACGGCCGATCGGCACTGCGTCGCGGCCTTCCTCAATGCAGGTCCAATGGGTCACGTCGATGGCCGCTTCGGTCGGGCCGTACAGGTTGTAGAGCCCGGCTTGCGGCAGTTTGGCCAATACTTGTTGCTGCGCATCCACCGGCAACGCTTCGCCGCTGCACACAATACGTTGCAGGCTCTGGCACGTGGACACCGCCGGATCTTGCAGGAACGCCTGCAACATCGACGGCACGAAGTGCAGTGTGGTGATTTTCTCCTGGTTGATCAGCTTGATCAGCTTGGCAGGGTCGCGATGATCACCCGGCGCGGCGACCACCAGGCGCGAACCGCTCATCAACGGCCAGAAGAACTCCCACACCGACACGTCGAAACTGAAGGGGGTCTTCTGCAGCACTGTGTCATCGCTGTCCAGACCATAGGCCTCCTGCATCCATTGCAGGCGGTTGAGCAACGCCGAGTGCCGGTTGCCGGCGCCTTTTGGCTGCCCGGTGGAACCCGAGGTGTAGATCACGTAGGCGAGGTTTTCACCGTCCAGCACGATCTCTGGGTTCGCCTCGCTGTAGCCTTCCAACCGCGACTCGTCCAGCACCAGCGTTTCCAGACCTTGTGGAACCGGCAGTTGGCCGAGCAGGTGCGCCTGTGTCAGCAGCAGTTTCACGCCGCTGTCTTGGAGCATATAGGCCAGGCGTTCACGCGGGTATTCCGGGTCCAGCGGTACATACGCCCCGCCGGCCTTGAGCACTGCCAGCAAACCGATGACCATCTCTATGGAGCGCTCGACGGCCAAGCCAACCAGCACGTCGGGGCCGACGCCCGCTTCCATCAAGCGATGGGCCAGGCGGTTGGCTTGGCGGTTCAGCTCGGCATAACTTAAGGCCGTATCGCCAAAGCACACAGCAAGGGCCTGCGGTTGCACCAGCACCCGTGTTTCGAACAGTTGATGCACCCACTGCCCTTGCGGGTAGTCGCGCTCGGTGGCATTGCATTGATAAACGAGCCGTTGGCGCTCTTCAGCGCACATGATCGCCAGGTCCTGCAACGGCGATGCAGGGTTGGCCACCGCCGCCTGCAACAGGCCCAACCATTGCCCCAGCATGCGCGACGCGGTGGCAGCACCGAACAGGTCGGTGGCATAGGTCAGGGATGCCCAGATACCGTCGTCGGTTTCCTGAGTATCCAGGCTCAAATCGAACTGAGCGCTTTGGGTGTCCCACTCCAGATTGGCCACCACCAGCCCCGGCAATTGCTGTTGCGTTTTTTGCGCGCTCGCCTGGTGGTTGAACATCACTTGGAACAACGGGTTATGGCTCAGGCTGCGCTCCGGTTGCAGCGCTTCCACCAGTTGCTCGAACGGCAAATCCTGATGGGCCTGAGCTTCCAGCGCACGGCGCTTGGTGTGCTGGAGCAACTGCACAAAGGTCATCTGCCCGTCGAGGTCGGACTTGAGCACTTGGGTGTTGACAAAGAAACCGATCAGCGACTCGGTTTCGACCCGGTTACGGTTGGCAATCGGCACGCCGACCCGAATGTCCTGCTGGCCGCTGTAGCGGTACAAAAATGTCTGGAACGAAGCCAGCAAAAGCATGAACAGCGTGACACCTTCACGCTGGGCCAAGGCCTTCAAGCCCGCCACCAGCGCCGGCTCCAACGCAATATCCTGACGGGCGCCAAGGAAACTCTGCTGCGCCGGACGTGGCTGATCGAACGGCAATTCCAGCACCGGTTGCGTACCACCGAGCAGCTCACGCCAGTAGCCCAACTGACGCGCCTTCTCCCCGGCTTCCATCCAACTGCGCTGCCACAGCGCGTAGTCGGCGTACTGAATCGGCAGCGGCGCCAGCGTGCAATCCTGACCCTGGCTGTAGGCGGCATAAAGCTGCATCAATTCCTGCACCATCACGGCCATCGACCAGCCGTCGGAGACGATATGGTGCTGCACCAGCACCAGCACGTGCTCATCCGCACTCAGTGCCAGCAGGCTGACCCGCAGCAGCGGGCCTCGCTGCAAATCAAAGGGGCGCGCAATCTCCTCTTCCACGCGTGCTTTGAGGTGTGCTTCGTCGACGGTGCTTTCGGCGATTTCAATCACCGCGTGCTCCAGCACTTGCTGCGTACGCTGCTCGTCGTCCAGATGCAGACGGGTGCGCAGGCTTTCATGACGCGCCACCAGGGTGTCGAAACTGCGTTGCAGGGCCGGCTTATCCAGGTGCCCTTTCAAGCGCAAGGCGCCTGGCACGTGATAGGCCGCGCTGTGTGGGTCCAGTTGCCAGAGGAACCACTGCCGCTCTTGGGCGTATGACAGCGGCAAGGGTTGCCCGGCGTCGCGAATCGAGGCAATCGGCAATTGAGCGAAACTCATGCCCCGGCTTTGCAGGCGCTGGTAAAACTGCTGGCGCTGTTCCAGAGGCAGGCGAAGAAAACGCGACACCAGGTCGATATTAGGGTTGGAAAGCATGGTTCAAATCGCCTCTAGTTCGCTCAAAAAGTCACGAAGATCATCAAAGTCTTCCGCCGTGCCGGCGCAGAAGGTGGCAGCCGCCTGGGCATAGGCGCGCAACGATTCGGTCTGGAACACTTCCACCAGCGGCACCTCCAGGCCCAGTTCGGCCTGGACCCGTGAAGTGATCTGGATCGCCAGCAGGGAATGGCCGCCGACTTCGAAGAAGTTGTCGTTCAAGCCCACGTGCGGCAGACGCAACACCTGGGCCCAGATCGCGGCGATCTGCTGCTCCAGTTCGGTTTCGGGGGCCACATACTGTTGCTGCATCTGGCTCGCATCCGGTTCGGGCAAGCCCTTGCGGTCAAGCTTGCCGTTGGGGGTCAGCGGCATCTGCGCCAGGAACATGAAATGCGCGGGCACCATGTAGTCCGGCAAACGGGTTTTCAGGGCACGGCGCAGGCTGTCGCGGAACTCGGCTGCGTTCGCCAGGCTTGCATCGGCCGGCACGACATACGCCACCAGCTGTTTGCCGGTCGGGCCGTCCTGGGCCACAACCACGGTTTCACCGACGCTGTCCTGTTCGCGCAGACGTGCTTCGATTTCGCCCAGCTCGATACGGAACCCACGGATTTTTACCTGATGGTCGACGCGGCCGAGGTAATCCACCACACCATCAGGGCGACCACGGGTGAGGTCGCCGCTGCGATACACACGGCTGCCAGGTTTGCCGAACGGGTCCGGCACGAAGCGCTCGGCAGTCAGTGCCGGACGCTCCAAATAACCGCGAGCCACGCCCTCCCCGCCCAGGTACAACTCACCTGCCACGCCGATTGGTTGCAGGTTCAGTTGCGAATCCAGCACATAGCCGCTGCGGTTGCCCAGCAGTGTGCCAATCGGTGCGTAGACGGCGCCGCAGGGGTCGCCACGATGGGCTTTCCACAGCAGCGGCGTGACCACGGTTTCCGTCGGGCCGTAGCCATTGAACAGGTAGGTCGGTTTCAGTGCACGCCACGCCAGGTCGTAGCTGGCCTGCGCCACTGCGTCACCGCCGAAGCAGTAAACACGCACTGGCGGTGGGTTACCGTCGCGCTCGGCATGTTCAGCCAGCTGTTGCAGGTACACCGGCGGGAACACGGCCATGGTCACGTTATGGCGGTGCATTTGTGCGTAGGTGTATTCCGGCAGCCACAGACTATCGTCGCGTATCAGCACACTGGCGCCATTGATCAGCGGGTGCATCCAGCCTTCGTGGGCGCCGTCGAATGCGAAGGACATGAAGTGCAGTTCGCAATCGGCGGGCGACGTTTCATAGCGTTCGCCGGTGGCGATGATATGCGCCACCAACGGGCCGTGGGAAACGGCAACGCCCTTGGGCATGCCGGTGGAGCCTGAGGTGTAGATCACGTACGCGAGGTTGTCGCCGTCCAACTGCACATCGGGCGCGGTATCACTGTAATCACACCACAATTCGGTGCGGTCAATCGCCAGGCTGTCCAGGCCTTGCGGTATCGGTAGTTGCTGCAAGGCACTGGTGTGCGTCAGCAACAACTTCGCGCGGCTGTCTTGCATCATGTACAGCAGGCGATCACGTGGGTATTCAATATCCAGCGGTACATACACACCACCGGCTTTCATGACCGCGAGGAACGCGACCATGATCTCGGCACTGCGCGGCATGGCGATGGCCACGCGCACTTCCGGGCCGACACCGCGGGCGATCAGCGCATGCGCCAGGCGATTGGCCTGAGCATCGAGCTGAGCGTAAGTCAGGGTTTGCGCATCAAATTTCACTGCCACGGCATCGGCGGTTTCGCGCGCACGGTCAGCCACCAACTCATGTACCAGCCGCTGGTTCGCGAAGCCTGCATCGGTCTGATCCCACAGGTTCAGAATGTGTTGCTGCTCGTCGCTGTCCAACAGGTTCAATTGGCCAATGTTCTGCTGCACATCGGCCACCATCGCCTGCAACAGGTTCTGCCAGTGACGCGCCATGCGCTCAATGGTGCTGGCGTCAAATAGATCGGTGGCGTAACTCAACGATGCGCCCAGTTGGTCCTTCGACTCCTCGATGTCCAGGGTCAGGTCAAATTGTGCAACGGCTTCGTCCCAGCTGACCGGGCTCATTTGCAACTCGCCCAGGCGCTGCAAGTACTGGCCTGACAGGCTGATGTGGTGGTTGAACGCGACCTGGAACAACGGGCTCAAACTGAGGCTGCGCTCGGGGTGCAGTGCCTCAACCAGCTGTTCGAATGGTAAGTCCTGATGGGCCTGAGCCTGGAGGGCACGCTGTTTGACCTGAGCGAGCAATTGGCTGACGGTGGTGTGCCCGTCGATCTCGGCCTTGAGCACCTGGGTGTTGACGAAGAAACCGATAAGACGCTCGGTCTCGACTCGATGACGGTTGGCAATCGGCACGCCGACGCGGATGTCTTGCTGGCCACTGTAGCGGTGCAGCAAGACCTGGTAAGACGCCAACAACAGCATGAACAAGGTCACGCCCTCACGCTGCGCCAGTCCCTTGAGGCCATCAAGCAACGGCGCCGGCAATGCAATACTCAGGCGCGCACCGCGATGCGTCGGCACCGCTGGGCGCTGATGATCGAACGGCAATTCAAGCACCGGCTGCTCGCCGCCGAGCACGTCACGCCAGTAGTCGAGCTGTCGGTTTTTCTCACCGGCGTCCATCCAATCGCGCTGCCACTGGGCATAGTCGGCGTATTGAATCGGCAGGGCCGGCAGCTGCGGCAGTTGGCCCTGACTGTAAGCGGCGTAGAGTTGGACCAACTCGTCGACCATCACTTGCATCGACCAACCGTCGGAGATGATGTGGTGCTGCACCAGCACCAACACGTGTTCATCCTCGGCCAGACGCAGCAGGCTGACACGCATCAACGGGCCCCTGCGCAAGTCGAATGGTTGGGTGATCCGCGCTTCCACCTGGGCTTTAAGGCCCGCCTCGTCCGTATCGGCCAAGGTCAGCTCGACCTGCGCCTGCGGGCTGATCACTTGCACGGTACGCTCGCCATCCTGGTGCAGGTGAGTGCGCAGGCTTTCGTGACGCGCCACCAACGTATCGAAGGCGCGCTGCAATGCCGCTTTGTTCAGGTGACCCTTGAGGCGTAATGCGGTGGGCACGTGGTAGGCGGCGCTCTCAGGGTCCAGTTGCCAGAGGAACCACTGGCGTTCCTGGGCGTAAGACAATGCCAAGGGCTGGTCACGCTCTACGGCAGTCAGCGGCAGCGCCGTGTGCCCCCGCACGCCCACGCAAGCGGTGGCAAACCCTTGCAGCGTCGGCTGCTCAAACAGTGCGCGCAGCGGCACTTCCAGTTTCAACTCATGACGCACGCGGGAAATCACTTGGGTGGCCAACAATGAATGGCCGCCCAGCTCGAAGAAGTGATCCGTGAGGCCGACCTGCTCGACCTGCAAAACCGCTTGCCAGATCGCCGCCAATTGCACTTGGAGCGGGCTTTGCGGGGCCACATACGCCTGTTGACGCAGGTTCAGGTCAGGCGTCGGCAGCGCACGGCGGTCAAGCTTGCCGTTGTTGTTCAGTGGCAGAGCGTCAAGTACCAGCCAATGCCCCGGCACCATGTAATCGGGCAGAGCCTGGCGCAAAGTGGCCGCCAGGTCCTGAGCGTCCAGGGTGTGACCATGGGCGGGCACCACGTAGGCGACCAGTTGCATGCCAACCGCACTCGGCTGGGCGATCACCGCGGCTTCACGCACCTGCGGCAAAGCTTGCAGGCCGGCCTCGATTTCGCCCATTTCGATGCGGTAGCCACGAATTTTTACCTGATGGTCGATACGCCCGACGTACTCCAACGCACCGGCTTCGTTGTAACGCGCCAGGTCGCCACTGCGGTAGAGGCGTGCACCGGGTACAGCAGAAAACGGGTCCGGCAGGAAGCGTTCGGCGGTCAAGGCCGGGCGGTCGAAGTAGCGCTGGGCCAGGCCCGCTTCGGCGCCGATGCACAGTTCGCCGACGCCGTCGGTGGCGAGCAGTTCGAAACCACTGTCGAGCACATACAACGAACGGCCTGCGATGGCGCGGCCAATCGGCACGCCGAACGCATCACTGGCATCCGCCAGTTGGCAATCGTGCACGCTGGACACCACCGTCGCCTCGGTCGGCCCGTAGGTGTTGACCAGGCGCACAGCGCCCAGCCCCGCCGCATGCCAGGCACGGATGCCTTCCACCGACATGGCTTCACCGCCCACGTGCACCTGGCGCAGGTTGCCCAAGGTGCGGCGGTCGACGGCGCACTCCTTGGCCAGCAAATACCAGTAAGCGGCCGGCAAGTCGGCCAGGGTCACGCCCTGTTCGACGATCTCGCGCGCCAGTTGGCCGGCGTCCCACAGCTCGTCGCCACGCATAATCAAGGCGGCGCCCACGCACAGCGGCGGGTAGCACTGCTCGACAAAGCCGTCGAAGCTGAAGGTCGCAAATTGCAGTACGCGGTCTTGCGCACTGAGCCGGCTGTAGGCCTCTGCGCTGTCGCAGAACTGGCCGAGCGCGGCATGATCGATGGCCACGCCTTTGGGCAGGCCGGTGGAACCGGAGGTGTAGATCACGTACGCCAGGTCGGCCGCCGCCGCCGTGTTGGGCGGATTGGTCGCCGGGTAGCCGTCCAGTTCTTCACCAGACGTACTGAAATCCACACGGACCAAACCTTGCGGCAGCGGCAGATCCGCGAGCAACCCGGTTTCGCTGAGCAGCACGTTCAAACGACTGTCTGCCAGCATGTAGGCCAAACGTTCGGCCGGGTATTTCGGGTCCAGCGGCACATAGGCAGCACCGCTTTTGAGCACCGCCAGCAGGCTGACGATCAGCTGCGGACCACGCCGACTGGCCAGGCCTACACGCTGGCCTGGCCCCACGCCGAGCGCCAACAAATGATGGGCCAAGCGGTTGGCCCGGGCGTTGAGTTGGGCGTAGCTCAGCCGCTCACTGCCCGCCTGAACCGCCAGCGCGTCAGGTGTGGCGTGGGCCTGGGCAGCGATGCGCTCATGTACGCGCTGAGGACGCTGGGCGGCACCGGCAGACTGGCTGAGCGCGAGTACCTCGTGCTGCGCGGCGGCGTCAAGCAGTTGCAGGTTACCCAGCGGCACACCGGCGTCCGCCATCATTTGCGCCAACAGGTGACGCACGTTGGCGCCCAGCCGCTTCACCTGCTGCTCGCTGAAATGGGCGCGGTCATAGCTGAAGTCCAGGCGCAGGCCGGCACCGAGTTCGACGCCCAGGGTCAGCGGGTAGTTGGTGCGTTCATGGTTGTGCATGCGGCCGAAGGTCAGGCCTGCGGGCGCACCTTGCTTCAATGCTTCGGCCACCGGGAAGTTTTCGAACACCAGCAAGGTGTCGAACAACGCCGCACCTTGCTGGCCGGCCCACGCCTGGATGTCGTACAGCGGCACGTGTTCATGGTCACGCAAGCTGAGGTTCAAGGCTTGCAGCTCGCTGAGCCAGGCGCCGGCCGATTGGGCGGGCGACGCGGCACTGATCAACGGCAAGGTGTTGATGAACAAGCCCAACTGCTGCTCAATCCCCGGCAGCGGCGCTGAACGCCCGGCGACGGTCGCGCCGAACACCACGCAAGCCTGGCCGCTGTAGCGTTGCAGCAACAGGCTCCAGGCGCCTTGCAGCACAGTATTGAGCGTGACTTTTTGTTGGCGGGCAAATTCGCCGAGGGCCTGGGTAAAGTCGTTGTCCAGCAGCACTTGATGGTCAGCCATGCCCACGCCGCCAACCGGCGCACGCAGTGCCTGCGCCAGCAAGGTTGGCGCTTGCAACGGCGCCAGGGCATTTTTCCAGTAGCCCTCGCCCGACGATTGCTGTTGCAGCCAGCCCAGGTAATCGCGGAACTGCCCCAGCGGCGCCGGCACGGCCTGGCCTGCGTAATGGGCAAGCACTTCGCCGAGCAACTGCGCGTTACTCCAGCCATCCATCAGGATGTGGTGGCTGGTGAAGATGAAGTGCCAGGCCGAACCTGTGCTGCGCACCAGCATCAGGCGAAACAGCGGTGCGGCATTGAGTTCAAAGCCGCGTGAGCGCTCGGCATCGGCCAGCGCATCGAGGTCGGCATTCACGTCTTCGATCACCTGCAACTGCACGTCGACCTGACGCCTGATTACCTGATGGGCGCTGTCCAGGCCCAGCCAGTGGAAGCTGCTGCGCAAGATGTCGTGGCGGTCCAGTGCCGCTTGCCAGGCGCGGCCGAAAATCAGCAGGTCAAGGCCTTCAATATCAAGGCGCAGTTGGTTGATATAGGCCTGGCCCTGGGGCGCGTACAGGGTGTGGAACAACATGCCCTGCTGCATCGGCGACAGCGGGTAGAGATCGGCGATGTCCGGCCCGGCCACGGGCAGTGCATCCAGTTGCTGCTGGGTGATACGCGCCAGCGGGAAGTCCGATGGCGTGACCTGCCCGGCAGGCGTTGCACAGCAATGCTCGATCAACGCCTTGAGTTCCGTAGCGTAGTCATCCGCCAGGCGCTGAATAGTTGCAGCGTTGAACATCTCGCGACTGAAACCCCATTGCAGCGACAACTCACCGCCATACACCTGCCCTTCCACCGTCAACCAGTTGGCCAACGGTGCTTGAGGGTCCTGCGCCTGGCCGCCGCCTTCGCTGGCCGGGACGAAAAGCGCTGCCTCGTTGAACTGGCGGTCGAACTGCCCCAGGTAGTTGAAGGTGATACGCGGCGCAGCCAAATCGGCCAGGGCTTCACGCGATTGCGGTTGGCCCAGATAGCGCAGCAGGCCGTAGCCCAGGCCCTTTTGCGGAACCGCGCGCAGTTGCTCCTTGATCGACTTGATTGCATCCGACAGTTCGCCTGCGGCCTGTAAACGCACCGGAAACAGGCTGGTGAACCAGCCGACCGTGCGGCTCAGATCGAGGCTGTCGAACAGGTCTTCGCGACCATGCCCCTCCAGCTGGATCAGCGCGGCGGCCTGGCCACTCCAGCGGCTGATCACACGCGCCAGCGCCGTCAGCAGCAGGTCGTTGACCTGGGTGCGATAAGCCGCTGGCGCGTCTTGCAGCAGTTGGCGGGTCAGCTCGGCATCGAGGCGGGTTTCGAGCTTCGTGCCCAGGCGGTTTTGCAGGCCGCCGTGGGGGTTGTCGCACGGCAGCTCGGCGTCGCTGGACTGCGCCAGCCAAAAAGGCAGTTGCGCTTCCAGCGTATGCGCGTGAGCCTGCAACTGCTGCGCCCACTGTTGGTAGCTGCTGGTTTTGGCGGGCAATGCGACCTGGCGGTAAGCCTGTTGCAGATCCTCAAGCAGCACGCGCCAGGACACGCCATCGACCACGAGGTGATGGACCACCAGCAGCAGGCGCTGGGCGCCGTCAGCCAGGGTGACCAACGCTGCGCGCAGCATCGGGCCTTGTTCCAGGTTCAGGCTGCGCTGGGCTTCATCGCACAACGCGGCCAATTCAGCCTCGGTGCCGACGCTGAATTGCCACAGCACAGATTCAGCGGCCGGCGCGGCGTGGGCTTGCTGCCAGCCATCGGCCTGCCGGGTGAATCTCAGGCGCAGGGCGTCGTGGTGGTTGATCAACTGTGTGAGGGCGGCGTCCAACTGCGCAGGTTCCAGCGCCTCGCGCGGGGTCAGCAACAGTGATTGGTTCCAGTGGTGGCGCGCAGCAATTGCCTGGCTGAAAAACGCCTGTTGCACCGGGGTCAGAATCACCTCACCGGAGACCGGCCCCTGATCCATAACCACTGCCTGCTCAAAGCTCGCCACCAGCGCCAGGCTGCGCACGCTCTGGTATTGGAACAAGTCCCGCGGGCTCAGGCGAATGCCTGCCTGACGGGCACGGCTGACCACCTGGATGGAGATGATCGAATCGCCGCCCAGCTCGAAAAAGTTGTCGTCCACACCCACGTGTGGAACGCCCAGTACATCACTCCAGATCGCCGCAAGGGCTTTTTGCAGGTCGCTCGAAGGCGCGATAAATGCCTGTTGCGGCGCAGCCTCCGGCAGTGGCAAGGCTTTGCGATCGAGCTTGCCGTTGGCGGTGACCGGCAACTGGGCGAGCACGACGAAATGGGTCGGCACCATGTATTCCGGCAAGCTGCTGAGCAGCCAGGCCTTGAGGTCCGCTGGCTCCTCGCTGTCGAGCACCAGGTAGGCGACCAACTGCTTGCCACCCTGCACCAGCACCACCGCCTCGCGTACTGAAGGGTGTTGGAGCAGGCGCGTCTCGATTTCGCCCAGCTCAATGCGCAAGCCGCGCAATTTAACCTGGTGATCAAGACGGCCGAGGTATTCGATCACGCCGTCAGTGCGCTGGCGCACGCGGTCGCCGGTGCGATAAAGGCGCTCGCCGTTGATGAACGGGCTCGGCACAAAACGCTCGGCAGTCAGCGCCGGGCGCCGGTGATAACTGCGCGCCAGGCCGGTGCCGCCCAGGTACAACTCGCCGGACACACCGGCCGGCACCGGGTTGAGTTGAGCGTCGAGCACATAGGTGGCGAGGTTGGCGATGGGCCGCCCGATGGGCACGCTGTCGGCGCCTTCATCGATGCAGGTCCAGTGGGTCACGTCGATGGCCGCTTCGGTCGGGCCGTAGAGGTTGAACAACCCGGCTGCTGGCAGCTTGGCAAAGACCTGCCGTTGCGCATCCAGCGGCAAGGCTTCACCGCTGCACACGATGCGTGTGAGGCAGGCACAGGCTTGCACGCCCGGCTCATGGATAAACGCCTGCAACATCGACGGCACGAAGTGCAACGTGGTGATGGCGTGGCGGCCAATGGTTTCGATCAGCCGGGCCGGCTCGCGGTGTTCGCCGGGGGCCGCGACCACCAGGCGCGCGCCGGTCATCAGCGGCCAGAAAAACTCCCATACGGACACGTCAAAACTGAACGGGGTTTTCTGCAGCACCGCATCACTGGCCGTCAATTCGTAGGCTTGCTGCATCCAGCACAAGCGGTTGACCAAGGCGCGATGGCTGTTGCCTGCGCCCTTGGGCTTGCCGGTCGAGCCGGAGGTGTAAATCACGTAGGCCAGGTTGAGTGCGTGAACGCCGCTGTCGGGCGAGGCACTGCTGTAGCCCGCCAGCCAACTGGCCGGCTGGTCGAGGGCGATCACCTGAATACCTTCGACAGGCAAGACGGCCAGCAGGCTTTGCTGGCTGAGCAGCAGCGTGATGCCACTGTCTTCGATCATGTAGGCCAGGCGTTCCTGAGGATATTCCGGGTCCAGCGGCACGTAGGCGCCACCGGCCTTGAGGACCGCCAGCAGGCCCACGACCATTTCGACGGAGCGCTCGACGCACAGCCCCACCAGCACGTCCGGGCCCACGCCCTGCTCGCGCAAAGCATGCGCCAGTTGGTTGGCGCGGGCATTGAGTTGGGCGTAGGTCAACGTGGTTTCGCCGAATACCAGCGCGGGAGCACTCGGCGTGCGCTGCACCTGGTCTTCGATCAGTTGATGGATGCCGCGCTCGGTTGGGTAGGCTTCGTCAGTCTGGTTCCACGCATGGGTCAGTACGTGCTGCTCATCGGCTGCCAGCATCGGCAATTCGCCAATGCGCTGTTCGCCGTCGGCCACCATGGCCTGTAACAGGCTGATCCAGTGACGGGCCATGCGCGCAATGGAAGGCGCATCGAACAGGTCATTGGCATAGGTCAGCGCAGCATGCAGGGTGCCGGACTTCTCATAGGTATCGAGGGTCAGGTCGAATTGGGTGGTGCGCCCTTGCCATTCCACCAGCGAAAGCTCAAGGCCTGAAGCGGTGCTGACGCTGGCAATGTCGGCCACCACCGGCTGGTGGTTGTACATCACCTGAAACAGCGGCGTATGGCTCAGGCTGCGCTCGACCTTGAGGGCCTCCACCAGGCGCTCAAAGGGCAATTCCTGATGAGCCTGGGCGCCCAGCGCTTGCTCCTTGATGCCTTGCAGCAGTTCGCCAACGCGGGTTTGCCCGGTCAGTTCGGTGCGCAGGACTTGCGTGTTGACGAAAAAGCCGATCAGCCCTTCGACTTCGGTACGGTTGCGATTGGCGATCGGCACACCGACGCGAATGTCTGCCTGCCCGGTGTAACGGTGCAGCAGCACATTGAAAGCCCCCAGCAACAGCATGAACAGCGTGACGTTGTGCTTTTGCGCGCAGGTTCGCAGTTGCGCGGCGAGGCTTGGGTCAATCGCGAAATGATGGCGAGTGCCCTGGTAACTCGGCATCGCCGGGCGCGGGTGGTCGGTTGGCAGTTCCAGTACCGGATGCTCGTCGCCCAGACGCGCCTGCCAGTACCCGAGCTGACGTGCCTGCTCCCCTGCTTCCAACCAGCGGCGCTGCCACAGGGCGTAGTCGCTGTACTGGATCGGCAGCGCCGGCAATTGCGGCGCCTCGTTGCGCTCATGGGCGTCGTAGCAGCGGATGAACTCGTCGATCAGCACGTTCATCGACCAGCCGTCGGAGACGATGTGGTGCAGGGTCAGCAGCAACACATGCTCTTGCGCGTTGAGCTTGAGCAACTGCACGCGCAGCAAAGGGCCGTGCTCCAAATCGAACGGCAACAGCGATTGACGCGTCGCCGCGTCGTTGACGGCCTGCTCCTGCTCAACGGCGGCCATGGCGCTGAAGTCCAGGTGCTCGACGACAAGCGAGGGCTCTATCGAAACCTGGGTCAGGCGTTCATCGGCCTGGCGCTGGAAGACTGTGCGCAAGGTTTCATGCCGCGCCACCAGGCTGGCGAAGGCTTGCTCCAGCGCACGCAGGCTGAGCGCGCCCTTGAGCCGCACCGCGCCGGGCAGGTTGTAGGCGCCGCTGGCCGGGTCCAATTGCCACAGAAACCACATGCGCTGCTGCGCGTACGAGAGCGCCTGGCGATCCTCTGCCTCCACACTCGCCGGAATCGGAAACCGGGAAAAATCCACGCCCTCTTTCTGCAAGGCCTGCAGGAATACTTGGCGTTTTTCCAGGGGCAGCCCGATAAACCGGCGAGCAAGTTTCAAGGAGTCTTCAGCATTCATTTCTTGGAGTCCGGAGCAATAGGCAGGAAGCACAAAGGCACGTCGTCCCTATAAAACGAACCGGGCGGGGAAAAATTAGCGGGGGATGAAGGGCGTGAGGCGCGGTGTCATCAAGGGTTACATCAATCTCAGCAAAGACACATAAAGCCGGGCTAGCATTGACGAACACCACTTTTTGCAACTACATTTAGTTACACGCAGGGAACGCCGTGTCCAAAAATGAAAAGCTGCTCGCCAAACTGCTCAACGAGCGCATGGCCTTTACCTGGCCAGAGCTCGAAACGCTACTCAAGCGTCTTGGCTACACACAGATTGAAGGGGCTGGAAGCCGCGTCAAATTCGACATCGGCGCCCCCAGTGCAATGATCACCTTGCACAAGCCTCACCCCGGCAACGAACTGAAACACTACATTCGGCGCCAGATCATCGAACAATTGAAATCAGGAGAACTGATTCAGTGAATAACCAACTGAAACACAACGGCTACATCGGCTCTATCGAAGCCAGCCTCGAAGACAATTGCCTGTTTGGCAAAGTGCTGTTTATCAAGGCGCTGGTCAGCTATGAGGGCAAAACCGTCGCGGAGCTGGACGTGGCCTTTCGAGAGGCCGTGGAAGACTACCTCGCTACGTGCCACACCCTCGGGCAAACACCGGAGAAACCGTGCAAGGGTTCATTCAACGTGCGGGTCGGCCATGACCTGCATCTGGCTGCAGCCCTGGCAGCGACCCGTAAGAAAGTGACGCTCAATGACCTGACGCGCCAGGCGCTGAATGAGTTTTTGCAACATCATTGCGCAGAACCTTCTCCGGCGATCGGCTGATCAGCCCAACCTTCGATAGCCCAGCAGCGCTGAGCCCAGTACCACCGCACCCGCCACCAGCGCCACCCAGAACCCGCTGGTGGCACCAAAATGGTCGATCATCCAACCCGAGCTGGCGGCACCAATGGCCACCCCGATACTCAGGCCGGTGATCAACCAGGTCATGCCTTCGGTCAGGCGGCTGGGCGGGACGATCCGCTCCACCAGGGCCATGGACACGATCAGCGTCGGGGCAAAGAACAAGCCTGAGATGAAGATGGCCACGGCCAGCCCGGGGATATTTGTCACCAGCAACAACGGCAAGGTGGTCAACGCCGTCGCCACGCCGCAGAACAAAAACTGGCGGGGCAACGGCGCCTTGAGCTTGAGCGTGCCGAACGCCAGACCCGCCAGGCACGAGCCAATGGCATACACCGAAAGCACGATGCTTGCCGCCGCCGGTTGGCCTTGATGCTGGGCAAATGCGACGCTGACCACGTCCACCACGCCGACAATCACGCCCATGGCCAGCAACAGGATCATCAGGATCAGTACCGACGGTGAGGCGATCAGCCAGCGGCCGTGATGGTCCTGATGTTCATGCACCGGCGGCTCTGTTGCGTGTTGCAGCACGAAGGTGGTCACCCCCACCGCCAACAGCAGCGCTGCCACCAACGGCCCGGCTTCCGGGAACAGCACCACACTCAGGCCCACCGAGATCGGCGGGCCGATGATGAAACAGACCTCGTCGAGCACCGACTCAAGGGCAAACGCGGTCTGCAACTTGGGCTGGCCGCGGTACAACTCGGTCCAGCGCGCCCGCACCATGGCCGACATATTGGGCATGCAACCGGCCAGGGCGGCGAACACAAACAACGTCCAGCTTGGCGCCTGCAACCAGGTGCACAACAGCAACAGCAACAACGCCCCACCGCCAATCAGCGCTGCTATCGGCAGCACCCTGCCCTGGCTGTAGCGGTCCACTAACCGCGAAACCTGCGGCGCACAAAACGCCGTGGCCAAGGCAAACACCGCCGCCACCGCGCCCGCCAGGCCAAAGCCGCCATGCACTTGCGACAGCATGGTGATCAGGCCGATACCGGTCATCGATATCGGCATGCGCGCAAGCATGCCGGCCAGTACAAAAGCCCGGCTGCCAGGGGCGTGGAACAACTCGGCGTAGGGATTTGCCATCCTGCTTGACCTCTTCCTCAAGACCTTGAAGCTTGCTATCGGCAGGCATCAAGGCAAAATACATACGGTGCGTATGTGGCAAATCATGCGTAACATACGCGGCGTATGTCAAACCCTCAAACACCCTCGCGAGCCCACCCAATGAGCCGAGCCCGTGCCGAAATAATCGAAGAAACCCGCGCCCGCCTGATCGCCAGCGCCCGCCAAGCCTTCGCCACACAGGGCTATGCCAACACGTCGATGGACGACTTCACCGCGCGCGCCGGCCTGACCCGTGGTGCGTTGTACCATCACTTTGGTGACAAGAAAGGCCTGTTGGCCGCCGTGGTCGCCCAACTCGACAGCGAAATGGACGCGCGACTGCAGCACATCACCGATCAGGCCCAGGACCCGTGGGAAGGTTTTCGCGAACGCTGCCGAACGTATTTGCGCATGGCCCAGGACGACGAAATCCAACGCATCGTTTTGCAGGATGCGCCGGCCGTGCTCGGCGATACCGGGTCGCAGCATCACTGCGTCGCGTCGCTGTGCCAGTTGCTTGAGGGCTTGATGCAGGCCGGTGCCATCGAACAGGGCCCCAGCGTCGCGCTGGCGCAATTGATCAATGGCAGCCTGGTCAACACCGCGCTGTGGATCGCCCGCGATGAACACCCGGGCGACCGTTTGGAGCAAGGCTTGCAGGGTCTGGAGTTACTGCTGCGCGGCTTGAAGCAATAAGCCCGCGCTACACCAGCCGCTTGATCTGCTTGTGCCGCCACACCAGCCGGTAATACGCAGTCTGCAGCGCCAGCATCGCCAGGTAGGTCACCGGAAACGCCATCCACACACCTTGCAGGCCGAAATGCGCATTGAGCACATACGCCATCGGCAGCTCCACACACAGCACGCAGAAAATCGAGATGGCGACCGGCATCAGCACCACGCCGCTGGCGCGCATGATCCCGCCCACTACCGCCTGGAAGCCAAAGACCAAAACGCTCCAGAGCATAATGTGCAGCAGGTGCTCGGCATTAAGCCGCGCGGCGTCGTCGGTGATGAACAGCCCCAGCAGCCAGTGCGACAACAGGTAGCCGAGCACAATCAATCCACCGGTCAGGCAGGTGTTGATCAACAGGCCAGTGCGCAGGATCGGCCCGATTCGCTCCAGGCGCCCGGCGCCAATCGCCTGGGCACCGAGGATCGAAGCGGTAATGGCAATCGACAGCGCCGGGAACTGCACATAATTGACGATCTGCGTCACCGCGCCATACGCCGCCGTGGCCTGGGAACCGTGGCTGTTGACCAGCGCAAGAATGACCAATTCGGACAGCGACAACACCACCATCTGCAAGCCGGTCGGCAAGCCGATGCGCAGCACTTTGCCGAGGATCGCCCGGTCCAGGCGCAAGGCAGCCAGCAATTCACGGTCCGGCGCCATCACATGGTTCTTGTGGCGCAGGCGCAGGATCAAAAACAGCATCGCCGAGGCATTACCGACCAGCCCCGCGTACACCGCGCTCTGGATGCCCATGGGCGGCAGGCCGATCCAGCCGCGAATCAGCGCCGGCGTCAGCAACAGGCCGATCAGGGTCGAGACCATCAGCGCCAGCAGCGGCGAGATCGTGTCACTGACGCCGCGCAGCAACTGGGTGTAGAGGATGAAGACCAACAGCAGCGGCATGATCAGCATCATCACCTGGGCATAACCCACGGCATCGTCGAGCACATCCATCGGGGTGCCCAGCGCCTGCAGGGCCGGGCGCGCGAACAGGCTGCCGAGCACCGCCGCGATCAGGCCTACCAGGGCGCCAAGGGTCAGCGTCGCACCGGTGATCACCTTCACCATTCCGGTTTCCTGCGCGCCCCAGGCCTGGCCGATCAGCACCGAAGCGCCCGCTCCCAGGCCGATCACCAGGGCAATAAAGAAAAACACGATGGGAAACATCCCCGACACCGCCGCCAGTGCCTGGGTGCCGAGCATTTGCCCGACATAGATGCCGTTGAGGGTGCCGGAAAAGCTTTGCAGAAAATTGGACAGCACCATCGGTGCCAAAAAAATCAGGTAGATCTGCCACAACGGCCGTTGCTGATTGACTTCCATGGTCGTTCGAGTCCCGGAATTATTGTTAGACGGGGAAAGCATTGCGCGACAGCCAGGCCAGGTACGTCTGCACATCCTTCGGCCAGTGCCCGATCTTGCCGGCGAAGGCCGCCGCATCTTCAGCGAACAATGCCCGCGAGGCGTCTTCAAACCCAGGCAGGTCGCCGCCGATGGCACTCATGAAACGATAGCTGGCTTCCTTGGCCAGACGCGCCTGATCACGGCCAGCGCTGGCATTTCGCGCTTCATCCACCAACCGGCGCAAGGCCGCCGAGGCGCCGCCAGGTTGTTGGCCCAGCCATTCCCAGTGGCGCGGCAGCAGCGTGACTTCCCGCGCGACCACACCCAGCTTCGGGCGGCCCACCGTTGGGGTCGCGGGAAGCTCTTCGTCGATTGCTGTGTCTGCGGGTTGCTCGGGCACATAACCGCCAGGCCATGGGTAATCGACTTGGGCGCCGGTGGCGTCATCAAAGACCAGGAAGGTGCCGGCTGTCAGGTTCAGCCCTGCCAGGGTTTCGGCCACCGCCGAATAGGCGCCGGCCGCCACGCGCTGGTGACGGAAGAAGGCAGTGCACAGCGGTGTGTGTTGCGTAGGCATGGCTTATTACCCGGATGTTATTTGTTTTACCCGGATCATATTAGCCCTAATTGGTCAGCATGCAAGGCTATTGTCGCGAAACGTCCAAGTGTTCACCCCGCACCGTTACTCGCATCCCTTGCACAGCAGGATCGCGCAGCAAGCACTCCGCGATCGCCGGCTCCAGCTCCACCCGTACACGGCGGCCCAGCGCACGCGCGCCAAACCGTGCGTCGTGCTGGCGACACAACCATGCCCGCGCCGACGCATCCATGCTTAATGAGCGCTGGTGCGCCGCCAGACGCTGGTTGAGCTTCTCCAGCTCCACGTCCAGCAGCGCATCAAGCCAGCGCTTGTCGAGGGGTTCGAACATCAGGATACGATCGATGCGGTTGAGAAACTCTGGCTCGAAATGCCCGTGCAGGGCCTCTTCCAACACCGCCGCTTCGCCCCGCACAAACACCCGCAGCAGCCGCCGCCAGCCCTGAGCGAAGCGTTGGCGATGACGACGCGCCTGGTGCGCGCCGATGTTGCTGGTCATGAAAATCAGGCTGTTACGAAAATCCAGGGTGCGCGTGCCGCCCGCCAGGGTCAGTTGGCCGTTTTCAAGAATGCCCAGCAGGCTGCGCACCACCTCCTGGCTGGCTTTTTCCAGTTCATCGAACAACACGATGCCAGGGCGGCTGTAGCTGCCCTGGATCAATTCGCTGTTGAACAGGCTGATGCCTTCCTTGCTGCCCACGTACCCCGGCGGCGCGCCGGTCAGCGCGGCGGCGTAATGCTCCTGGGCCAGGGTGTGCATGTCGATGCGGCAAAACCCGTCGGCCCGGCCATGCAGCGCCTGGGCCAGCAGGCGCACGATTTCGGTTTTGCCCACGCCGGTCGGGCCCATGAACAGGTTGACGCTCAATGGCCGATCGCGCTCGCCGATATCGGCCTTGACCACCTTGAGCAGCCGCTCCACCTGCGCCAGCGCCGCCTCCTGGCCAACGATGCGACTGCGCAACAGCGCCATCACCTGCGCCGGTTCAAAGGTAAACCGCATGCCCTACTCCACCCCTTTTTCTTTGCCGCCATGGGGCAGTTGCCCCACCGGGCACTCGGCGACACCCACGGTGCTGCGGGTGATTTTTTCGACATTCTCCTGAGCCTTTTGCGCGTCCAGCACCCAGGTGCGGTAGAACTCGAACGGGCAGTCCGCCACGCCCTTGTCGCCATCGCCCGAGGCATGCATGCCGGTGTAGCCACGGTGCAGCAACTTGAACAGGTGGTTCTGCGACTGGTCGTTGGCCCGCGCATCGCGAATCTGCGACACCGACAGTTGCGCGTACTGGATGCCCATCTCTTCCTCGCCGCACTCACCCAGGGTGCGCCCGTCAAAGCCGATGATCGCCGAGTGGCCGAAGTACGAATACACCCCATCGAACCCCGCCGCGTTGGCCACTGCCACATAGCAGTTATTCGCCCAGGCCATGCTCTTGGACATCTGCACCTGCTGCTCCTTGGCCGGGTACATATAACCCTGACAGCGCACGATCAACTCGGCGCCCTTCATCGCGCAGTCGCGCCAGATCTCCGGGTAATTGCCGTCGTCGCAGATAATCAGGCTGATCTTCATGCCCTTGGGCCCATCGCACACATAGGTGCGGTAACCCGGATACCAACCCTCGATGGGGCACCAGGGGATGCACTTGCGGTAGCGCTGCACGATTTCGCCGAGGTTATTGATCAACACCAGCGTGTTGTACGGCGCCTTGTGCGGGTGCTCCTCGTGGCGCTCGCCGGTCAGGGAAAATACGCCCCAGGTGTTTGCCTGGCGGCACGCTGCCGAGAAGATCGCGGTCTCATCGCCGGGGATGCTCGCGGCCGTGGCCATCATCTCGTCGTGGTCGTACATGATGCCCATGGTGCTGTATTCGGGGAACACCACCAGGTCCATGCCGGGCAGGCCCTGCTTCATGCCGAGGATAATCCCGGCGATTTTCTTCGCGTTGTCGATGACCTCGGCCTTGGAATGCAGGCGCGGCATCTTGTAGTTCACCACCGCGACACCGACGGTGTCCGGGCTGCTGGAAATGTCGCCATGACGCATAACATCACTCCTGGTCTAGTGACTGATCATCCACGGCCGTGGCCCGGTCCTGGTCTTGAGGCCCAAGGGGTTGGCCTTGCTCGGCTCGACTTTTTTGCGGGTGCCGCAGCAGCTGCAACCGGCCGGATGTTTGCGGCTTTGCTGGTATTCGCCGACGGTTTGCGGCGCATGGGCGCTGCGCTCGTTGCCGGCGATAGCCTTGCGCTGGTTGGCCGACAGCGTTTGCAGTGCCGGGGCCGAGACCCTGAGCGGGCCGCCCGGCCCTTCGCAGTACGGGCACTGGCTGGGCTCGTTGCGCTGGGCGATGGGCCGCAACATCGTGAACGTGCCGCAGGTGTCACAGGCATATTCGTAGGTCGGCATGGCTACAGGTCCGGGGCAATGGGCAGGTCGACGCTGCCGTCGAGGAACTGGGTGGGGCCGTTGGCATTGGGGTTGATGTCGAACTCGAAGATTTCCGTCGGCAGCCACAAGGTCGCGCAGGCATTCGGAATATCCACCACGCCGCTGATATGCCCCTGCACCGGCGCCGAGCCGAGCAAGGCATAGCCCTGGGCCGGCGAGTAGCCGAATTTGGTCAGGTAGTTGATCGCATTCAGGCAGGCCTGGCGGTAGGCGACGTTGACGTCCAGGTAGTGCTGCTGGCCCTGTTCGTCCACCGAGATGCCTTCGAAGATCAGGTAATTCTTGTAGTTCGGTGTGATCGGGCTGGGCTTGAACACCGGGTTCTTGATCCCGTATTTGGCCATGCCGCCCTTGATCAGCTCGACCTTCATGTGCACCCAGCCGGCCATTTCGATGGCGCCGCAAAAGGTGATTTCGCCGTCGCCCTGACTGAAGTGCAGGTCACCCACCGACAACCCGGCGCCGTTGACATAGACCGGGAAGAAAATCTTCGAACCGCGCGACAGGTCCTTGATATCGCAGTTACCGCCATGCTCACGCGGCGGCACCGTGCGCGCGCCGGTCGCAGCCGCATCGTCACGGGCCTGGCCCTTGAGCTTGCCCATGTGCGCGGTGGCGGCCAGTGGCGCATTGGCCAGCGGTGGCACGCGGGTCGGGTTGGTGTCGATCAGTTCCTGCTCGCGGCGGTTCCAGTCGGCGAGCATCACCGGGTCGGGCAGGCAGCCGA
The DNA here is from genome assembly GCF_007713445.1 of Pseudomonas sp. RGB. Classification (NCBI taxonomy): domain Bacteria; kingdom Pseudomonadati; phylum Pseudomonadota; class Gammaproteobacteria; order Pseudomonadales; family Pseudomonadaceae; genus Pseudomonas; species Pseudomonas sp. RGB. The sequence goes on from NZ_VMSH01000018.1 coordinate 90,242, forward strand.
TCAGGCCGGGGTGGATCAGGCCGGCAAAGTTAACCCCCGGAATGTGCCTTGAACGGGTGAACATGCCTTTGAAATCCCAGATGGCTTTTTGTGCGCTGGGGAAATGATCGGTGAGAAAGCCGCCGCCGTTCTGCCGTGAGAAGAAGCCGTTGAAGCCCCACTGCGAATCCGCCTTGGCGCCGATATCGAGCAAGTCCACCACCAACAAATCACCCGGCTCGGCGCCGTGCACACCCACCGGGCCTGACAGGTAATGCACGGTGGACAGGTCCACGTCGCGCACGTCACTGGCGTCATCGTTGTTCTTGATCGCGCCGGCGGTCCAGTCGTAGGTTTCCAGAATGAAGTCATCGCCGGGCTTCACCCAGCACGCCATCGGGATATCCGGGTGCCAGCGGTTATGGATATTTTCGTTTTCAGTGACGGGCTGGTTGAGGTCGACTTTGATCAGCGTTTCGGTCATGGACTGGCTCCTGGGCGGATGGTCTGGTGCGTGGAATCCAGTCTCGGGGAGCCAGGGAAAACCGGAAATACGTTGGATGACGTATGCAGGGAAGGATGGAACGCAATCAAAAATGTGGGAGCTGGCTTGCCTGCGATAGCGGTTGTCCAGCCAACATTTCTGTGACTGATAGACCGTCATCGCAGGCAAGCCCGCTCCCACATTAGAACTGTGTTGTTTTAGACAGACAGGTAGCGGCTGATGGTCGCTTCATCCACGCGGTCGCGGGTCTCTTCGATCACGAAGCGGCCCTTCTCGATCACCAGAAAGCGGTCGGCAATCTCCAGGGTAAACGACAGCACTTGCTCGGACACCACGATGGTCAAATCGCGCAGGTTGCGAATCTCTTTGAGCGTGCGTGCAATGTCCTTGATGATCGACGGCTGGATGCCCTCCGTCGGCTCGTCGAGCAACAACACCTTGGGGTTGGTCGCCAGCGCCCGGGCAATCGCCAACTGCTGTTGCTGCCCGCCGGACAGGTTGCCGCCCTTGCGCGACTGCATGTCATGCAGCACCGGAAACAGCGCATACAAATCCTCCGGCACCTTGCCGCGGGCCGACGCCGGCAACCCGGTCTGGATATTTTCCAGCACCGTCATGCTCGGGAAAATCATGCGGCCCTGGGGCACATAGGCAATCCCGCGCGCCACCCGCTCATGGGTTTCCAGCGCCGACACATCGTGCCCGTCCACACTGACCTGGCCTTGCCACTGCGGCAGAATGCCCATCAGGCTCTTGAACAGCGTGGTCTTGCCCATGCCATTGCGGCCCATCACCGCGACGATCTCGCGCTTGGCCACGTTCAGTTGCAGATCGTGGAGGATCTGGCTCTGCCCGTAACCACAGGACAACTGGTCGATCTTGAACATGCCGGATTCCTCAGTGGCCCAAATACACTTCAATGACTTTCGGGTTGCTTTGCACCGACTCCATGCTGCCCTCGGCCAGCACCTTGCCCTGGTGCAGCACCGTGACTTTATGCGCGATGCTTTTGACGAACTCCATGTCGTGCTCGATCACCAGCACAGAGCGGCCCTGGCTGATGCGGTTGAGCAATTCGGCGGTTTGCGCGCGCTCGTTGACGCTCATGCCCGCCACCGGTTCATCCAGCATCAGCAACTCCGGGTCCTGCATCAGCAGCATGCCGATTTCCAGCCACTGCTTTTGCCCGTGGGACAGCAGGTCGGCCTGTTGCTGCAATAAGTCCCCGAGAAAAATCTCTCTAGCCACCTCCTCGACCCGCGCAATCACCTGAGCGCTGCGCTTGAAAAACAGCGCGCCCCACACCTTGCGCCCGGCGGGATAAGACATCTCGAGGTTTTCAAACACCGTGAGGTTTTCGTAGATCGACGGGTTCTGGAACTTGCGCCCCACGCCGGCGCGCACGATGTTGTACTCGCGCATCCTGGTCAGTTCCTGGCCGTCGAACTGGATGCTGCCGCTGGTAGCGCGGGTTTTGCCGCAGATCAGGTCGAGCACCGTGGTCTTGCCGGCGCCATTGGGGCCGATGACCACGCGCACTTCATTGCGGTCGATGTACAGGTTGAGGTTGTCGACCGCCTTGAAGCCGTCGAACGACACGGTGAGGCCTTCAATGGCCAACACCGGTTTTTTCATTTCAAAGCCGACGGCGGTCATGGCTGGGTCTCCAGGATGTTGCTTTTAGCCTTGGGTTTAACCGCCGGACTCACCGGGGGCGCCGCCACGGGTTTGCGCCGCAGCAGTTTGGCCAATGCCTGGCGACCGTGGCTGTCCCACAACCCGGCCAGGCCATTGGGGAAATACATGACCACGGCAATAAACAGCCCGCCCATCAGGTACAGCCATAATTCAGGAAAGGACTCGGAAAAGTAGGTCTTGCCGTAGTTCACCAGCAGCGCGCCATACACCGCGCCGAGCAGTGACATGCGCCCGCCCACCGCGGCGAAAATCACCATCTCGATTGACGGCACGATGCCCACGAACGACGGCGACATAAAGCCCACCTGCAAGGCAAACATCGCCCCGCCAATCGCCGAAAACGCGGCGGCCACGCAGAACACAAAGATCTTGAAACTGGCCACGTCGTAGCCGGAAAACCGCACGCGCTCTTCCTTGTCGCGCATCGCCATCAGCAGCCGGCCCAGCTTGGACGCGAGGATAAAACGGCCGATAAAGATGCAGCCGAACAGCAAGCCGGCGTTGATGAAGTACAGGATCATTTTCGCGCTGTCGGTGCGCAGGTCCCAGCCCAGCAGGGTCTTGAGGTCGGTGATGCCGTTGACGCCACCGGTCAGCCCTTGCTGGCCGACGATCAGCACGGTAAGGATCAGCGCAATCGCCTGGGTCACGATGGAGAAATACACATCGCCCACGCGCCGCTTGAACAGCGCCATACCGATAATAAACGCCAGCAGCACCGGCACCGCAATCACCGCTACCAGCGTGAAGCTAAAACTGTGAAACGGCTGCCACAGCCACGGCAGTTCGGTGATCTGGTTCCAGTCCATGAAGTCCGGGATGCCCGGTGTGGATTGGATCTTGGTGCTCTCGGGGTCGGAGGCTTCCAGCTTGAGGAACATCGCCATGCAGTAACCGCCGACGCCGAAGAACACCCCCTGCCCCAGGCTGAGAATGCCGCCATAGCCCCAGCACAGCACCAGGCCCACGGCGACGAACGCGTAGGTCAGGTATTTGCCGACCATGTTCAGGCGGAACGCGTCCAAAGTCAGCGGAAATACCACCAGTACCAGCAACGCCAACAACACGATACCGATCAGGTTTTGCTGGCCGCCCAGCAGCTTGTCTAAAGCCTTCATCTGCTCGCCTCTACTTGCGCACTTTGATGGAGAACAACCCTTGCGGGCGCAGCATCAGGATCAGAATGACCGAGGACAACGTGAGTACCTTGGCCATCGAGCCACTGAGGAAAAACTCCGACAGCGATTGGGTCTGGGCGATCACGAACGCCGAGGCGATGGTGCCGAACAGGCTCTGCGCGCCGCCGAATACCACCACCAGGAAGGTATCGACGATGTACTGCGAACCCGCCGTCGGCCCGGTGGAGCCAATGGTGGTAAACGCCGCGCCCGCGACACCGGCCACGCCGCAGCCGAGGGCGAAGGTCATGCGGTCGACCTTGCGCGTATTGATGCCCACCGCGCGGCTCATCAGGCGGTTCTGCACCGTGGCGCGCACCTGCAGGCCCCAGCGCGAGCGGTACAGCATCAGGAAGATCGCGGCGGTCAGCAGCAGGGTCAGGCCCATCATGAACAGGCCGTTGCGCGGGATCTCGATGGCATCGGTGAAGTTCACCGAGCCCATCAGCCAGGCCGGCGGTTCGGCGCTGACTTCACGCGCGCCGAACACCGAGCGAAAGGTTTGCTGCATCACCAGGGACAACCCCCAAGTGGCAAGCAAGGTGTCCAGCGGACGCTTGTACAAACGGCTGATCATCGCCCACTCCACCAGCCAGCCGATGGCGCCGGCAACGAGGAATGACAGGGCAATGGCAACGAAGAAGTAATAGGGTTGGAAGCATGGCGCAAAATGCGCGGTAAGGCTGGAACACACATAGGTGGTGTAGGCGCCGATGGTCAGGAACTCGCCGTGGGCCATGTTGATCACGCCCATCTGGCCAAAAATGATCGCCAGCCCCAATGCCATCAGCAACAGCACGCAGAACACGGACAAACCGTTGAACCCCTGCATCGCCGCGATGGCTCCAAATTCCGATAGCCATTCCATGATGATGGTCTCCTACAGAGAGATGAAATGCAGGCTTCTGCCATTTTGCTTTATGCGCGAGGGGCTTGCCCCCGATGAGGGTGGGTCAGCTTATAAAGCGGTAACTGACCCACGGCTATCGGGGGCAAGCCCCCTCCCACAGTTTGAAACTCCGTGTGCCTGGGGGTTATTGGTAACCCTTGGGAAACGGGTTCGGCTCGATCAGATCCGACTCGTAGATCACCTTGAACTGCCCGTTGGGCTGCACTTCGCCGATACGCGACTTGCTCCACAGGTGATGGTTCTCGTGGATCTTCACGTAGCCTTCCGGCGCGTTTTTCAGCTCGATGCCAGGGCTTGCCGCCACGACTTTATCCACGTCGAAACTGCCGGCTTTCTCCACCGCCGCTTTCCACAACCAAGGGCCGAGGTACGCCGCCTGGGTCACGTCGCCGATCACCGCGTCCTTGCCGTACGTGGCCTTGAAGGCTTCGACGAAGGCTTTGTTGTTCGGGTTGTCCAGGCTCTGGAAGTACTTCATCGAGGCGTAGAAGCCGGCCATGTTTTCGCCGCCGATGCCGAGCAACTCGTCTTCGGTGACCGACAGGGTCAGCAGGGTTTGTTTGGACGAATTCACACCCGCCGCATTGAGTTGCTTGTAGAACGCCACGTTGGAGCCGCCGACCACGGCCGCAAACACCACGTCCGGCTTCTTCAGCTTGACCTTGTTGATCAGCGAGCCGAACTGAGTGTTGCCCAGCGGGTAGTAGTCTTCGCCGACCACGGTGCCGTGCAGCACGTTCTCAATGTGCTTGCGCGCGATCTTCATCGAGGTGCGTGGCCAGATGTAGTCCGAGCCGACCAGGTAGAAGGTCTTGGCGCCCTTGGTCTTGGCGATCCAGTCAAGGCTGGCGAGGATTTGCTGGGTAGCCTCCTGGCCGGTGTAGATGACGTTTTTCGACTGTTCCAGGCCTTCATAGAAGGTCGGGTAGTAGAGCAAGCCGTTTTCTTTCTCGAAGATCGGCAGCACGGCTTTGCGTGAAGCCGACGTCCAGCAGCCGAACACGGCGGCGACCTTGTCGTTGACCAGCAGCTTCTTGGCTTTTTCGGCAAAGGTCGGCCAGTCGGAGGCGCCGTCTTCCTGGATCACTTTGATCTGGCGTCCAAGGATCCCGCCCGAAGCGTTGATCTGTTCGATGGCCAGGCGCTCAGCCTGGATCGAGCCGGTCTCGGAAATCGCCATGGTGCCGGTGGCCGAGTGCAACTGGCCGACGGTGACTTCGGTAGGGGTCACGGCCAGGCCTTCGTTATCGGCCAGCGCGCCCTGGCTGAACAGAGCGGCCGCCAGTAAGGACAAGGCCAACAGCGGTGTGGAGCGGATCAATCGTGGTGCCATGGGGCGACTCCTCTGCAATGAGGGGTTCAGCATGGCGGCAGCCGGCCATCGCGGGTATACGCAGCCTGACGTAACCCTGTACGTCATTTGACGTATGCCGTTGCGCACTGTTTCAGGGCAAGTTGTGGCGAGCGGGCTTGCCCCGCGTTGGGCTGCGAAGCAGCCCTGTTAAGAACAGCGCATTTTTCCAGGTAAATAGTGTTGTCTGGTTTCAGGGCTGCTACGCAGCCCAACGCGGGGCAAGCCCGCTCGCCACTGCAAACCCGCTCCCGCATTTGGACCTGCGGCACCTGTCAGGGCATGGAAGTTGCTCATTCAATCTCGCCCTTCTGCGGAGTCCTCAACCGTGCACCCCACCTCCGGCACCCAGCGCATCGTCAAGATCCGCCGCGACTACAACACCTGGGTCGCCGACGAGACCATGGAAGACTACGCCCTGCGCTACACTCCCAAATCCTTTCGCAAATGGTCGGAACTGCGCATCGCCAACACCGCCCTGGGCGCCGTGTCCTTTCTGGCGCTGGAAGCCATCGGCGGCGTGCTCGCCTTGAGCTACGGTTTCACCAACACGTTCTGGGCGATCCTGGCGATCAGCCTGGTGATTTTCCTCACCGGCCTGCCCATCAGTTATTACGCCGCCCGTTATGGCGTGGACATGGACCTGCTGACCCGCGGCGCCGGCTTTGGCTACATCGGCTCGACCATCACCTCGTTGATTTATGCCAGCTTCACGTTCCTGTTCTTCGCGCTGGAAGCGGCAATCATGGCCCTGGCCCTGGAGCTGTATTTCCACATTCCGCTGGCCATCGCCTATGTGATCTGCTCATTGCTGGTGATTCCGCTGGTGGCCTACGGCGTGACCCTGATCAGCCGCCTGCAATTGTGGACGCAACCGCTCTGGCTGCTGTTGCTGGTGCTGCCCTACGGCTTTGTCTGGTGGAAAAACCCCGACGTCTTCAGCGACTGGACCAGCTTTGTCGGACGCAGTGGCGACGGCGGCGGGTTTAATTTGCTGTCGTTCTGCGCCGCCTGCACCGTGGCGCTGTCGCTGGTCACGCAGATCGGCGAACAGGTCGACTACCTGCGCTTCCTGCCGGAAAAGACCGCCGCCAACCGCAAACGCTGGTGGGCCGCCCTGCTCTGCGCGGGGCCAGGCTGGATCATCCCCGGCGCACTGAAGATGTTCGCCGGGGCGTTTCTGGCGTTTCTCGCCCTGCAACATGAAATCCCCATCGAGCGCGCCGCCGAGCCCACGCAGATGTACCTCGTTGCATTCCGCTATGTGTTCAGCTCGCCGGAATGGGCGCTCGGCGCGATGGTGCTGTTCGTGTTCATCTCACAGATGAAAATCAACCTGACCAACGCCTACGCCGGCTCCCTGGCCTGGTCGAACTTCTTTGCCCGCGTGACCCACAGCCACCCCGGCCGCGTGGTGTGGCTGGTGTTCAACGTGGCCATCGCGCTGATGTTGATGGAGCTGGGCGTATTTGATGTGATCGACCAGGTGCTGGGGCTCTACGCGAATATCGCGATTGCCTGGATCGGCACGCTGGTGGCCGACCTGGTGATCAACAAGCCGCTGGGTCTGTCGCCCAGACACATCGAGTTCAAGCGCGCGCACCTTTACGACATCAACCCGGTGGGCGTCGGCTCGATGCTGATTGCCTCGTTGCTGTCGATCCTCGCCCACTTCGGCCTGTTCGGTGCCCTGGCCCAGGCCGCGCCGCCCTTCGTCGCGCTGAGCACGGCGCTGATCATGGCGCCACTGTTGGCCTGGCTGACCCAAGGCAAGTACTACATCGCGCGTACCAGTGACGTGACGCTGATTCACCCGGTGGCCCCCGCCACCCACGCGGTGTGCGGGCTGTGCAGCAACCCGTTCGAAACCGCCGACATGGCGTTTTGTCCGGCCTACAGCACGCCCATCTGTTCGCTGTGCTGCTCGCTGGACGCGCGTTGCGGTGATCGGTGCAAACCTCATGCGCGCCTGGTCACGCAGTTCGAAGGCGTATTGCGCTGGCTGCTGCCCACCACCCTGATGCCGCGCCTGCATACGCGGCTGGCGCACTACCTGGGGTTGTTGCTGGTGCTGGTGCTGCTGCTCGCAGGCGCGCTGGCGTTGATTTACGTGCAGGCCGCCCAAGGGTTGCCGCATTCCGAGACCTTGTATCAGGCGTTCTTCAAGGCTTTCCTGACCCTGTCAGTGCTGGCCGCCGTGCTCGCGTGGTGGGTGGTACTGACCCGCGAAAGCCGCCGCGTCGCCCAGGAAGAATCCGACCGCCAGACCCTGCTTTTAATGCAGGAAATCGACGCCCACAGCCTCACCGACCAAGCCCTGCAACAGGCCAAAGAGGCCTCCGAAGCCGCGAACGCCGCCAAAAGCCGTTACGTCACCGGGCTCTCTCACGAGCTGCGCACGCCGCTGAACAGCATCCTTGGTTTTACCCAGATCCTGCAGCGCGACAACGCCATGCCCGAGCAGCATCAGGACGCGCTGGCGACTATCCTGCGCAGCGGCTCGCACCTGCTGTCGCTGATCGATGGCCTGCTCGACGTGGCTAAGATCGAGGCCGGCAAACTGCGCCTGGAACTCACGGAAATCCCCTTCCCCGAGTTGATCCACGACCTGGAACAGATGTTCACCCCACAAGCCCAGGACAAGGGCCTGCGCTTTCGCCTGGACTGCGTGGGCAAGATCCCGGCCGTGGTGCGTGGCGATGAAAAGCGCGTGCGCCAAATCCTGATCAACCTGCTCGGCAACGCGGTGAATTTCACCGACAGCGGCGAGGTGCGCCTGCGGGTCAGCTACATGCGCGAAACCGCCAATTTTGAAATCATCGACACCGGCATCGGCATTGACCCTGGGCAAATCGAGCGGATATTCCAGCCGTTCGAGCGCGGCGATCTGATGCGCCAGGACAAGGGCGTGGGCCTGGGGCTGACCATCACGCGCATGCTCACCTCGCTGATGGGCGGCGAATTGCGCGTCACCAGTGAGCTGGACAAGGGCACGTGTTTCCAGGTGCGGCTGTTCCTCTCCCAAGTGCGCGCGCCGCAGGCGGTGGTGCACGTGGAGCACGACATCATCGGTTATCACGGTGTGCGCCGACGCATCCTGGTGGTGGACGACCATGTGGACCATCGCAAGGTGCTCAGTGGCATGCTCACACCGCTGGGGTTTGAGGTGATCCAGGCCAGCAATGGCCAGGACGCGATCCGCCAGGTGGCGCTGCTGGCGCCGGACCTGATCCTGATGGACCTGTCGATGCCGACCCTGGATGGCTGGGAAACCAGCCGCCTGATCCGCCGCAATGCGCTGTCCAGCGCGCCGATCATCGTGATCTCGGCCAACGCCTTTACCGACGACCGTGAACGCAGCATCGCCGCCGCCTGCAACGACTACCTGGCCAAACCGGTGCGCACCCCGGAACTGCTCGGCCGCCTGCAACAGCACCTGGATCTGCAGTGGCTGCGGCGCACCCGAACGTCCACACCGCCTGCACCGCCCAGCGTATTGCCCAGCCCTGAAGACCTCGCCGCCCTCGCCGAACTCAGCGCCATCGGCTACGTGCGCGGCTTGCATGAAAAACTCGACACCATCCTGGAACACCACCCGGACGCCGCGCCTTTTATCACCAAAGTGCGCGGGCTGCTCAAGGGTTTCCGCCTGGATGAACTCAACCGAACCTTAAAGGAGGCCGAAGATGAATGCGCTCACCCGCAGCACTGAACCTGGCGTGGTGCTGATCGTCGATGACACCCCGGACAACCTCGCCATGCTGTCCGACGCCCTTGATGACGCGGGCTACATGGTGCTGGTGGCGCTGGACGGCCTCAGCGCGTTGAACCGCGTGCAACGCCGGCGCCCGGACCTGATTCTGCTGGACGCAATGATGCCGGGCCTGGACGGTTTCGAAACCTGTCGCCGACTCAAGGCGCAACCGGCCAGCGCAGACATCCCGGTAGTGTTCATGACCGGGCTGACCGACAGCAAGCACGTGGTGCAAGGCTTTGAGGTGGGTGGCAGTGATTACGTGACCAAGCCGATCCAGACGGATGAGGTGTTGGCGCGGGTGGCAGCGCATTTACGCACCTCACGAATCCTGCTCTCGGCGCGTGCCGCGACGCAGCCGAGCGTGCTGACCCTGGAGGACGCCCCGGCGCAACGACTGTTATCCGCGCGGTTTCAACTGACCGAGCGTGAGGTGGAAGTGCTGCGTTGGGTGGCGTGTGGGAAAACCAACCGGGACATCGGCGACATTCTGGGGCTGAGCCCCAGGACGGTGAACAAGCATCTGGAGCATGTGTATGTGAAGCTCGGCGTGGAGACTCGAACAGCCGCCACCTCAGTTGCACTGGCCGCGATCTGAATGTGTGTGGTGCTTGTGTGGGTCTCAATACATCAAGTAGAGGCTGTACAGATCTGCATTGCCCTGAAACCTCGGGCTGTACTCGGTCAATGTGGGAGCTGGCTTGCCCGCGAAGGCATCAACTGGTTATGCCTGACACACCGAGGTGCCTGCATCGCAGGCAAGCCAG
>NZ_VMSH01000019.1:0-93195 GCF_007713445.1 Pseudomonas sp. RGB
TTCCGGGCGTTTGCCAAAAGTGACCCGCTGTAAGAGCGGAACCCTAAGTGGCCGTGACCGCAGCAACGGATATGCCCCCAACCCTAACCCAACCCAAACCCAACGGAACTTTGCCAACAAATAACCGCCTGAATCCGGTACGCTCACCCTTTTTAATTCAAGGAGTTACTCCCCATGGCCAAAGCCACCGCCCGTCACATCCTCGTGTCCACTGAAGACAAGTGCAACGAACTCAAGGCCCAAATCGAAGGCGGCGCCGATTTCGCAGAAATCGCCAAAGCCAACTCCAGCTGCCCGTCCAGCCGCGACGGCGGCAACCTCGGTTCGTTCGGCCCAGGCCAGATGGTCAAAGAATTCGACACCGTCGTCTTCAGCGCCCCGGTCAACACCGTGCAAGGCCCGGTCAAGACCCAGTTCGGCTACCACCTGCTGGAAGTCACCAGCCGCCAGGACTGATCCAGTCTGTGCTGATGCTATAAACAACGGCCCGCCTTTTGGCGGGCCGTTGTGCATGTGATGACTGGCAAGGCTTAAGTCGATAACGTACACATCTCTATTCTTCTTCACCCGGCGCTCAAGGCTGACAATGCGATTGGCTTTTTCCATAAAACTCTGCAGCTCCGCCCTGGCCCTGCTGCTGGCCAGCACCGCTGTGATCGCGGCCCCGCAGACCTACCTCACGGTCTACGGCGAACCGGCCAAGTACCCCGCCGGCTTCAGCCATTTCGACTACGCCAACCCCAACGCCCCCAAAGGCGGCAGCCTGCGGCGCTCGGCGATCGAGATCGGGCGTTTTGATCATGTGCTGCCGTACATCGACAAAGGCATCGGCGTCTCCCAGGTCGACGGCTGGCTCTACGCCCCGCTGGCCCAGCGCTCCCTGGATGAGCCCTACACCGTCTACGGCCTGGTCGCCGAGAAGATGGAGCGCGCTGACGACGGCCTGTCCCTGCGCTTCTACCTGAACCCCAAGGCGCGCTTCGCCGACGGCACGCCAATCACCGCCGAAGACGTGCGTTACAGCTTCGATCTATTGATGACCCAAGGCAGCCTGCGCTTTCGCACCCTGTTCGCCGACGTCAAGCACGTCGAAGTCGAAGGCGAGCGCCAGGTGCGCTTCGATTTTTCCAGCAATGAAAACCGCACCCTGCCGCTGGATATCGCCACCTTGCCGGTGTTTCCCGAGCACTGGTGGAAAACCCGCGACTTCGCCAACGGCGGCGGCTACGAAGCCCCGCTCGGCAGCGGCCCGTACAAGGTCAGCAAGATCGACTCCGGCAGCACCATCACCTTCACCCGCGACCCGGACTGGTGGGGCAAGGACTTGCCCGTCAGCCGTGGCCTGTACAACTTCGATCACCTGAGCCTGGAGTACTTCGGCGATACCGAAGTGGCCCGTCAGGTGCTGCGCGGCGGTGCCTACGACTTCAATCGTGAGTTCTCCGCCACCGGCTATTCCATCGGCTACAACGGCCCGGCGCTGGACGACGGCCGCCTGCAACGCGCGCACCTGGCCAAAGAGATGCCACAACCGGCCCAGGGCTATGTGTTCAACGTGCAAAAGCCGATGTTCAAGGATCGCCGCGTGCGCCAGGCCCTGGCGATGCTGTGGGATTTTGAATGGGCCAACCGGCAGATGATGCGCAACCTGTACATTCGCCAGCAGAGCTATTTTTCCAATAGCCCGCTGGCCGCCAGCCAGCTGCCAACCCAGGAAGAGCTGGCCATTCTTGAACCGCTGCGCGATCAAGTGCCCGCTGAGGTGTTCACCCAGGTGTTCAAGGCGCCGGTCACCGACGGCAGCGGCATGATTCGCGACAAACAGCTGCAAGCCCTGGCGCTGCTGGAAGCGGCGGGCTGGAAACCCAAGGGTGACAAGCTGGTCAACGCCGACGGCGAGCCGCTGGAGTTCACCTTCCTCAATGCCCAGCCCGGCCTGGAACGCCTGCTGTTGCCGTACAAGCGCAACCTGGCGCAGATCGGCATCACCCTGAATATCCGCCGCATCGACTCCTCGCAGTATGTGAACCGCATGATGGCCCGTGATTACGACATGATCGTCGTCGGCTTCCCGGTCACCACCTCGCCGGGCCTGGAGCTGTACAACTACTTCGGCTCGCAGGCGGCTTACGATCCCGGCGCCAATAACTACATGGTGCTCAAAGACCCGGCCGTCGACACGCTGATCAGCGGCCTGGTCAAGGCCACCACCCAGGCGCAGATGCTCACCTACGCCCATGCCCTGGACCGTGTGCTGCAATGGAATTACCTGTGGATTCCCAACTACTACCCGCCCGGCACCTCCGCCGCGTGGTGGAACCGCTTCGGCCGCCCGGCCATCGAGGCCAAGAACGACGAAGCGCTGGAAACCTGGTGGGAAATCAGCCCTACGCCCCTGACGAATGAGCAAATGAATGCCGAGTTGAAGAAACGCGGAGGTACGCGCTGATGTTTGCCTATATCGTGCGGCGCCTGCTGCTGATCATCCCGACGCTGGTGATCATCCTGCTGGTCAACTTCGTCATCGTGCAGGCCGCACCGGGCGGCCCGGTTGAACAGGCCATCGCGCATTTGCAAGGGATTGGCGGCGGCGGCATCGGCGGCGGTTCCGGCGAAAGTATCAGCGGCTCCCGCGCCAGCCGCGGCCTGGACCCGAAACTGATCAAGGACATCGAAAAACAATACGGCTTCGACAAGCCCGCCCCCGAACGCCTGTGGCTGATGCTCAAGAACTACGCGCAGTTGGACTTCGGCAACAGCTTCTTTCGCGGCTCGACGGTGATCGACCTGATCCTGGAAAAAATGCCGGTGACGATTTCCCTCGGCCTGTGGGCCACGTTGATCACCTACCTGGTGTCGATTCCCTTGGGAATTCGCAAGGCGGTGCGCCACGGCAGCAGTTTTGACGTGTGGAGCAGCACCGCCATCGTCATCGGTTACGCAATGCCGGCGTTCCTGTTTGCGATGTTCCTGATTGTGGTGTTTGCCGGCGGTACGTCGCTGAACTGGTTCCCGGTGCGTGGGCTGGTCTCGGAGAATTTCGACGAGCTGAGCACCGTGGGCAAGATTGCCGATTACTTCTGGCACCTGGTGCTGCCGGTCACCGCGCTGGTGATCGGCGGGTTCGCCACGCTGACCATCCTGACCAAAAACTCTTTCTTGAATGAAATTACCCGCCAATACGTGGTCACTGCCCGCGCCAAGGGTTTAAGCGAACGGCGCGTGCTCTACGGCCACGTATTTCGCAACGCCATGCTGCTGGTGATCTCGGGGATTCCCCAGGCGTTCATCAGCGTGTTTTTCGCAGGTTCCCTGCTGATCGAGGTGATTTTCTCCCTCGACGGCCTGGGCCGCATGAGCTATGAAGCCGCCGTGTCCCGTGACTACCCGGTGGTGTTCGGCTCGCTGTTTATCTTCACTCTGTTTGGCCTCTTGATAAAACTCATCGGTGACCTCTGCTACACCCTGGTGGACCCGCGTATCGACTTCGCCGCGAGGAACGCCTGATGCTTGATTTGTCTCCGGTGGCGCGTCGGCGTTTCGAGCGCTTCAAGAAAAACCGTCGCGGCTGGTGGTCGCTGTGGCTGTTTATCGGCCTGTTTATCCTGACCCTGGGCGGCGAGCTGATCGCCAACGACAAGCCCTTGGTGCTCAGTTTCAAAAACGAGCTGTATTTCCCGGTGTTCAAGCGTTACACCGAGCAGCAGTTCGGCGGGCAACTGCCGTTCCAGGCCGACTACCGCAGTGACTACGTGCAAAAACTGATCAAGCAGGACGGCGGCTGGATGCTGTTCCCGCCGATCCCGTTCAGCGATGACACGCCCAATTACGAACTGAGCCGCCCTGCCCCCAGCCCGCCCTCGGCAGTGAACTGGCTGGGCACCGATGATCAGTCCCGCGATGTGCTGGCGCGGGTGATCTTTGGCGCGCGCGTGTCGATCCTGTTCGCGCTGGCGCTCACCGCCATCAGCGCCGCCATCGGCATTGCCGCCGGCGCTTTGCAGGGTTATTACGGCGGCTGGGTGGACTTGCTGGGCCAGCGCGTTCTGGAAGTCTGGTCCGGGCTGCCGGTGTTGTACCTGCTGATCATCCTGTCAGGGTTCGTCGAGCCTAATTTCTGGTGGCTGCTGGGGATCATGGCGCTGTTTTCCTGGCTGGCACTGGTGGACGTGGTGCGCGCCGAGTTCCTGCGCGGGCGCAACCTGGAATACGTCAAGGCCGCACGCGCCCTGGGCCTGGGCGATGGCAAGATCATTGGCCGGCATATCCTGCCCAATGCCATGACCGCCACCTTGAGCTACCTGCCGTTTATTTTGACCGGGGCGATTTCCACCTTGAGCGCCCTGGATTTCCTCGGGTTCGGCATGCCGGCAGGCAGCGCGTCGCTGGGCGAGCTGATCGCCCAGGGCAAGCAGAACCTGCAGGCGCCCTGGCTGGGCCTGACGGCGTTCTTCACCTTGGCGCTGATCCTGTCGTTGCTGGTCTTTATCGGCGAGGCATTGCGTGATGCCTTCGACCCCCGCTCATGAGTGACTGCCTATGAACCTCATTGAAATCCGCGACCTCAGTGTTGCCTTCAGCGGCCAGACCGTGGTGCGCAACCTGTGCCTGGACGTGCGCCAGGGCGAATGCCTGGCGCTGGTCGGCGAGTCGGGCTCGGGCAAGTCGGTGACGGCGCATTCGATCCTGCAACTGCTGCCCGAAGCCGGCACGCACACCACGGGCTCGGTGAAGTATCGCGGCCAGGAGCTGATCGGCGCGTCGGCGGCGACCCTGCAAAAGCTGCGTGGCAACCGCATTGCGATGATCTTCCAGGAGCCGATGACCTCGCTCAACCCGCTGCACAGCATTGAAAAACAGATCGGCGAAACCCTGCTGCTGCACAAGGGCCTGGGGGGCAAGGCGGCGCAGGCGCGCATCCTTGAATTGCTCGAGCTGGTGGGTATCCAGAAGCCCAAGGAACGCCTCAAGGCCTATCCGCATCAGCTCTCCGGCGGCCAGCGCCAGCGCGTCATGATCGCCATGGCCCTGGCGTGTGAGCCGGAACTGTTGATCGCCGATGAACCGACCACCGCGCTGGACGTGACCGTGCAGCGCAAGATCCTGCTGCTGCTCAAATCCTTGCAACAACGCCTGGGCATGTCGCTGCTGCTGATCAGCCATGACCTCAACCTGGTGCGCAGCATTGCCCAGCGCGTGTGCGTGATGCGCGCCGGTGAGATTGTCGAGCAGGCCGACTGCCAGACGCTGTTCACTGCGCCGCAACACCCGTACAGCCGCCTGTTGCTGGATGCCGAGCCGGCCGGCGATGCGCTGTGCAGTGATGAACGCGAAACGGTGTTGCAGGTCGATGACCTGACGGTACAGTTCCCCCTCAGCGGCGGGCTGTTTCGGCGCAAGACCTACCTGCGCGCGGTGGACGGCATCAGCCTCAGCGTGCAGCGCGGCAAGACCCTGGGGATTGTCGGCGAGTCTGGCTCGGGCAAATCGACCCTGGGCCAGGCGATCCTGCGCCTGCTCGATTCCACCGGCAGCATCCGCTTCCAGGGTGAAGCGCTCGACCCGCTGAATAATCAGCAAATGCGCCCGTGGCGCAAGCAGATGCAGGTGGTGTTCCAGGACCCTTACGGCAGCCTCAGCCCACGCATGTCGGTGGAGCAGATCATCAGCGAAGGCCTGGAAGTGCACGCGCCGTGCAGCCTGGCCGAGCGCGATGCGCAAGTGGTGCAGGTGCTCAAGGACGTGGGCCTCGACCCCGCCAGCCGCCACCGCTACCCCCACGAGTTTTCCGGTGGGCAGCGCCAACGCATCGCCATCGCCCGCGCGCTGGTGCTCAAGCCGGCACTGATGCTGCTGGACGAACCGACCTCGGCGCTGGACCGCACGGTGCAAAAGCAGGTGGTGGCGTTGCTGCGTGAGTTGCAGGAGAAATACGGCCTGACCTACCTGTTTATCAGCCATGACCTGGCCGTTGTGCGCGCCATGGCCCATGACATGATTGTGATCAAGGATGGCAAGGTGGTGGAGCGCGGTGCGAGCCATAGCGTGTTCGAATCGCCACAGCATCCGTACACCAAAGAGCTGCTGGCGGCGGCGCACATTCCCTTGTAGGAGCACTTTCTCCCCTGTGGGAGCGGGCTTGCCCGCGAAGGCGGTGTGACAGCCAATACCTGCGGCACTGATACACCGCTTTCGCGAGCAAGCCCGCTCCCACAGGATTGCGACCCCACCCTCCATTTGTGTTGGCGGCATAAATATGAACATCAGCGACAGCCTCAAGGACTACCAACAGGTTCGCGGCCTGGCCATCCAGTCGCTGTTCGAAATCATCGAGCAGTCCAGCGAAGGCACGGTGATTGTCGATCGCGACGCCAATATCGTGTGGATGAACGAGCGCTACGCCAAGCGTTTCGGGCTCAAGAGCGCCGACGAAGCCATCGGCCAACCCTGCGAGCAGGTGATTTCCAACAGCCTGCTGCGCCAGGTGGTGCGCAATGACCAGCCGATTTTGCTGGATATCCAGGACACGCCCAAAGGCCCGCTGGTGGTGATGCGCCTGCCCATTCACGATGATGCCGGCGCGGTGATCGGCGCGATTGGCTTTGCGCTGTTTGATGAGTTGCGCAACCTCTCGCCGCTGATCGAGCGTTACCTGAGCATGCAGCAGGAGCTGGCGTCCACCCGCTCGCTGCTGCGCTCGCGGCAGAGCAAATACAACTTCGCGCACTTTATCGGCACCAGCGCGGCCAGCCTGGACGTCAAACGTCGGGCGCGGCGCAGTGCGAATGCGCAGTCGCCGGTGTTGTTGCTGGGTGAAACCGGCACCGGCAAAGAACTGCTGGCCCAGGCGATTCACGGCGCCTCGCCGCGTGCCCACAAAGCTTTTGTCAGCATTAACAGCGCGGCGATTCCCGCGGACCTGCTTGAAGCCGAATTCTTCGGCACTGCGCCAGGTGCCTTTACCGGCGCCGACCGCAAAGGCCGTCCCGGCAAACTGCAGATTGCCCAGGGCGGCACGCTGTTTCTCGACGAGATCGGCGACATGCCCCTGCCGCTGCAAAGCAAACTGCTGCGGGTATTGCAGGAAAAGGAATACGAACCGGTAGGTTCCAACGAAATGCTGCACAGCGATGTGCGGGTGATTGCGGCCACGTCCACGGACCTGGAAGCGGCAATCAAGCGCGGTGAGTTTCGCGCGGATTTGTATTACCGCCTGAATGTGTTGCCGATCCAGGTGCCGCCGTTGCGCGAACGCCTGGATGATATTCCGGCATTGAGCGAGGCGATTCTGGAGGAGCTGCGCAGCCAGCATGAACTGGACCGCGAGGCACTGGCGTTGCTGGCGCAGCATGCGTGGCCGGGGAATATCCGCGAACTGCGCAATGTGCTGGAGCGCGCGGCGTTGTTGAGTGATGACCTGGTGTTGGATGCCAACGAGATTCGCGCCGCGATTGGCACGTTCAGCCCGGTGGCGCGTGGCGCCGTAGAGACCGTTGAAGGCGAGACGTTCGCAGCGGCGCGGGAGCGGTTTGATCGGCAGGTGATTGAGGCATCGTTGGCGGCATGTGAAGGCAATGTAGTGGGGGCAGCCAAGCGGTTGGGGCTGGGCCGGTCGACGCTGTACAAGAAGATGATGGCGCTGGGTATTGCCTAGTCTCAATAAAGAGACACGATTCTCACTATAAAGACATTCCAATGTGGGAGCGGGCTTGCTCGCAAAAGCGGTGGTTCAGCAGCTAATGAGCCGACTGATACATCGCTTTCGCGAGCAAGCCCGCTCCCACATTGGATATTCACCTGTCTCTAAATAGAGATTAATTCCAGAATCACCGATCATAAATCAAATAATATTCTTATATTTCAACAAGTTAATAAACTGGCACACATCTCGCTATAGCCCCTCTCCAACGCCTCACCCCACAAAAATAACAATTCGATCTGGAGACACACCATGAGTGTGATCATTGCCCTGGCAGCCCTCGCGCTGCTGATGCTGGCGGCCTACCGTGGCTACAGCGTGATCCTGTTTGCCCCCATTGCCGCCCTTGGCGCCGTACTGCTCACCGACCCGTCCGCCGTCGCCCCTGCGTTTACCGGGGTGTTCATGGAGAAAATGGTCGGTTTCATCAAACTGTATTTTCCGGTGTTCCTGCTCGGCGCGGTGTTCGGCAAGCTGATCGAGCTGTCGGGCTTTTCGCGTTCGATTGTGGCTGCCGCCATCCGTTTGCTCGGCACGCGCCAGGCGATGCTGGTGATCGTGCTGGTCTGCGCCCTGCTCACCTACGGTGGCGTGTCGCTGTTTGTGGTGGTGTTTGCGGTGTACCCGTTTGCGGCCGAGATGTTTCGCCAGAGCAATATCCCCAAGCGCCTGATCCCGGCGACCATCGCCCTCGGCGCGTTCTCGTTCACCATGGACGCCCT
Source organism: Pseudomonas sp. RGB (assembly GCF_007713445.1). Classification (NCBI taxonomy): domain Bacteria; kingdom Pseudomonadati; phylum Pseudomonadota; class Gammaproteobacteria; order Pseudomonadales; family Pseudomonadaceae; genus Pseudomonas; species Pseudomonas sp. RGB. The sequence goes on from NZ_VMSH01000019.1 coordinate 8,422, forward strand.
GCCCGGCACGCCGCAAATCCAGAACATCATCCCCAGCACCTTTTTCAACACCACCGCCTGGGCCGCGCCGTGGCTGGGCCTGATCGGCACCGTGTTTGTGTTCTGCACCGGCATGCTCTACCTGGCGCGCCAGCGCAATAAGGCCCAGCGTGCCGGCGAAGGTTATGGCACCGAGCTGCGCAACGAGCCGGAAACCGCCGACAACCTGGCGCTGCCCAACCCGTGGATCGCGCTGTCGCCGCTGCTGCTGGTGGGCGTGATGAACTTGCTGTTCACCCACTGGATCCCGCAGTGGTACGGCAAGACCCACAGCCTCAGCCTGCCGGGCATGAGCGCGCCGGTGACCACTGAGATCGCCAAGCTCACCGCGATCTGGGCGGTGCAGGCGGCGTTGCTGGTGGGCATCGTCATGGTGTTGGTGTGCGGTTGGTCGGCGATCAAAAGCAAGCTCGCCGAAGGCAGCAAAAGCGCGGTCAGCGGTGCGCTGCTGGCGGCGATGAACACCGCGTCGGAATACGGTTTTGGCGCGGTGATCGCCTCGTTGCCGGGCTTTCTGGTGCTGGCGGACTGGCTCAAGGGCATCCCCAACCCGCTGGTCAACGAGGCGATCACCGTAACCCTGCTGGCCGGCATCACCGGTTCTGCCTCCGGCGGCATGAGCATCGCCCTGGCGGCGATGTCCGAGAGCTTTATTTCGGCGGCCCATGCGGCCAATATCCCCCTTGAAGTGCTGCACCGGGTCGCGGCCATGGCCAGCGGCGGCATGGACACCCTGCCCCACAACGGCGCGGTGATCACGCTGCTGGCGGTGACCGGGCTGACGCACCGCGAAGCCTACAAAGACATTTTCGGCATCACGATCATCAAGACCCTCGCGGTGTTCGTGGTGATCGGTACTTTCTACGCCACCGGCATTGTGTGAGGTTTTCATGACGACATTGAACGGCAAGACCGCCCTGGTTACCGGCTCCACCAGCGGCATCGGTTTGGGCATCGCGCTGAGCCTGGCAAAGGCCGGCGCCAACCTGATCCTCAACGGCTTCGGCGATGCCAGCGCGGTGATTGCTCAGGTGCAGGCATTTGGCGGCAAGGTCGGCCATCACCCGGCGAACGTCAGCGACCCGGCGCAGATCGCCGACATGATCGCCTACGCCGAGCGCGAGTTCGGCGGCGTCGACATTCTGGTCAACAACGCCGGCATTCAGCATGTGTCGGCGGTGGAGGACTTCCCGGTCGAGCGTTGGGACTCGATTATCGCGATCAACCTGTCGTCGGTGTTCCACAGCACCCGCTTGAGCTTGCCGGGCATGAAAGCCAAGGGTTGGGGGCGCATCGTCAACATTGCCTCGGTGCATGGCCTGGTCGGCTCGGTGGGCAAGGCGGCCTATGTGGCGGCCAAGCACGGCGTGATCGGTCTGACCAAGGTGGTGGGCCTGGAGACCGCCACCAGCAACGTCACCTGCAACGCCATCTGCCCGGGCTGGGTGCTGACCCCGTTGGTGCAACAGCAGATTGATGACCGCGCAGCCAAAGGCGTGGACCCGCAGCAGGCGCAGCACGACTTGCTCGCGGAGAAACAGCCATCGCTGGCGTTTGTGACGCCCCCGCAGCTGGGTGAGTTGGTGCTGTTCTTGTGCAGTGAGGCGGGTGCGCAGGTGCGCGGTGCCGCGTGGAATATCGATGGCGGCTGGCTGGCCCAATAAAACAGACACATTCGATCTGTGTTGGCTGCAAGATTTGTACAAGAACAAGAGACTTCCTCATGTCCGAAATCCTCTGGCAACCCTCCCCCGAGCGCATCCGCAACACGCGGATGGACCAGTTCCGGCGCTTCATCAACCAGCGCCACAGCCTGCAGCTGGCCGACTACCCCGCCCTGCACCAGTGGAGCATCGACCAGCGTGCCGACTTCTGGCAGGCCATCGTCGCGTTCTTCGACGTGCAGTTTCGCAGCCCGCCCACCGCGACGCTGATCGAAGGCACTCAGATGCCCAGCGCCCAGTGGTTTCCCGGCGCCACCCTGAACTTTGCCGAACACCTGCTGCGCCGTCGCGACGATCACCCCGCGGTGGTCGCGATCAGCGAGGACGGCCAACGCGAACAGCTCACCTACGCCGAATTGGCCGAACACGTTGCCGGCCTGCAACGCAGCCTGCGCGCAGCCGGTGTCGGCGTGGGCGACCGCGTCGCCGCGTGCATGCCCAACACCTGGCAAACCCTGGTGGGCATGCTCGCCACCACCAGCCTCGGCGCGATCTGGTCTTGCTCATCGCCGGACTTCGGCACCCAGGGCGTGATAGACCGTTTTGGCCAGATCGAACCCAAGGTACTGATCACCTGCGCGGGTTATCGCTACGCCGGCAAGGGCATCGACCAAACGGCCAAACTGAATGAGATCCTCGCGCGCCTGCCGTCCCTCGAACAGTTGATTATCGTGCCTTACGCGCGGCCTCAAGCGCGCGTCACGGACTATCAGACCCAGGCCAAAGTCGCGCTGTGGGACGACTTCTACACACCCGGCGGCGAGCCTGAATTTGTCGCGGTGCCGTTCGCTCACCCGCTGTACATCCTCTATTCCAGCGGCACCACCGGCGTGCCCAAATGCATCATCCACGGCACCGGCGGTGTGCTGCTCACCCACCTCAAGGAACACGGCCTGCACGCCGACCTGTCGCGCGAAGATTGCCTGTTCTACTACACCACCTGCGGCTGGATGATGTGGAATTGGCTGGTGTCGGTGCTGGCCCTCGGCGCCACGGCAGTGCTGTACGACGGCTCGCCGTTTCACCCCGGACCGGAACGCTTGATCGACCTGATCGACGCCGAAAAAATCAGCGTGTTCGGCACCAGCCCCAAATTCCTCGCCACCCTGGAAAAAGCCGGGCTGCAGCCGCGCCTGAGCCACGATCTGGGCAGCCTCAAGGGCCTGATCTCGACGGGCTCGCCGCTGTCGCCGCAGAGCTACGACTACGTGTACCGCCAGATCAAGCGCGAGCTGTGCCTGTCGTCGATGTCCGGCGGCACCGATATCGTCTCCTGCTTTGTGATCGGCAACCCGGTGCTGCCGGTGCGTCGCGGGCAGATGCAGTGCAAGAGCCTGGCGATGGCCATCGAAGTGTGGGACGAGCAGGGCAAAGCGGTGATCGGCGAAAAAGGCGAACTGGTGTGCACCCAGCACTTTCCGGCCATGCCGATTGGCCTGTGGAATGACCCGCAGCAGCACAAACTGCGCGCCTCGTACTTCAGCCAGTTTCCCGGCGTGTGGGCCCAGGGCGACTACGCCGAGCAATGCCCGACTGGCAGCTGGCTTATTCACGGTCGCTCCGACGCGGTGCTCAACCCCGGCGGCGTGCGCATTGGCACGGCGGAAATTTATCGGCAGGTGGAAAAAGTCCCGCAGGTGCTGGAAAGCCTGGCCATCGGCCAACGCTGGCAGGATGACGTGCGCGTGGTGCTGTTTGTGCGTCTTACTGACGGTATCGAGCTGGATGAGGCCCTGGAGCAGCAGATTCGCCAGGTGATTCGCGCCAACACCACACCGCGTCACGTGCCGGCGAAGATCCTCGCCGTCACCGATATTCCGCGCACCATCAGCGGCAAGATTGTCGAGTTGGCGGTGCGCAATGTGGTGCACGGTGAGCCGGTGAAGAACACCGACGCCCTGGCGAATCCGCAAGCGCTGGAGCAGTTTCGCCAGCGCCCTGAGCTGGCCGAATGATGAAAGGTTTCAGCGCAAAAGCACTCAATTGAAGACAAAGCCCCAATGCATGCTATTTTTCGAGGGGTAGTCAGCCGCTCCCGTCTCGCGGGATAATCGGCTTTTGTTGTACTTCAAAGTGTCAGGTGTAGGGCTTTTTCATGAATGGAACATCCACCGGTAGCGAAGCCGCTGCATTGATTGCGCGGCTGGACTGGGCTCAAAGCCCCCTCGGTGAGGCCAACGACTGGCCGCAAAGTCTACGCACAGCGGTCGACATCGTGGTCCACTCACCGATGCCAATGCTGCTGCTGTGGGGCCCCCTGCTCACGCAGCTTTACAACGACGGCTTTGCGCGGCTTGCGGGCAACAAGCACCCCGGCGCGTTGGGCCAGCCGGCGCATGAGACCTGGCCGGAGTTGGCCGGCTTCACCGCGCCAGTCTACGACGCCGTGCTGAGCGGCCAGGTGCGCACGTTCAGCGAGCAACGCTTTGTACTGCAACGCAACCACCGCGATACCGAGATCTGGCTCGACCTGACCTACAGCCCGGTCCGCGATGAAAGCGGGACCGTCGCCGGCATTCTGGTCACCGCCATCGAAACCAACGAACGGCGCAGCAAAGCCCTCGAGCTGCAGCAGCGCTCCGAAGACAGCCTCAAGGCCCAGCACAGCACCGAGCAACGCCTGCAATTGGCGTTGGCGGCAACCGATGCGGTCGGCACCTGGGACTGGGACATCGGCGAAGACCGCTTTATCGCCGATGCCCATTTCGCCTACCTGCACGGCGTCGACCCGAGTGACGCCGGCCTGCTGCCCATCAGCGACTACCTGCAAGGCGTACACCCCGAAGACCGCGGCACGGTGGCGCGCAGCATCAAGCATTGCATCACCTTCGGCACCGAGTACGCCGAGGAATACCGCCTGCTGCAAGCCGACGGCCAGGTGCGCTGGGTGTTCGCGCGCGGGCGCTGTTACAAGGATCATCAAGGCCGCCCGGCACGCTTTTTAGGCGCAGCACTGGACCTGACCGAACGCAAACACACCGAGCAGGCCCTGCGCCAAAGCCAGACCGAGCTGCAGTTGATCATCAACGCCATGCCGGTGCTGATCGGTTACGTCGACCACGAACAGCGTTTTCGCCTGAACAACAGCGCCTACCTCGACTGGTACGGCATGACGCCCCAGGAGTTGTACGGCAAGAGCATCCGCGAAGTGCTCGGCGATGAGGTGTATGCCGGGCGCGAAGACAAGATCGAGGCCGCGCTCAAGGGCAAGGCGTGCAGCTTCATGACCGTGACGCCCCACCACGACGGCCGGCCGCGCCATGCACTGATGAAGTACTTGCCGCGCTTTAGCAATGACGGCTCGGTGAATGGCTTTTACATCTTCGTGATCGACGAGACCGAGCGCAAACTCACCGAAGAGGCCCTGCGCCACCTCAACGAGAACCTCGAAGAACGCGTGGCCCAGCGCACCCAGGCGCTGGCCGAGGCCAACCAGCGCCTGCAAAACGAGATGTTCGAACGCGAGCGCGCCGAGGATGCGCTGCGCCATGCGCAGAAGATGGAAGCGGTGGGTCAGCTGACCGGCGGCATCGCCCATGACTTCAACAACATGCTCACCGGGATTATCGGCAGCCTGGACCTGATGCAGCGCTACATCGCCGCCGGGCGCAGCGATGAGATCGGCCGGTTTACTGACGCGGCGGTCTCCTCCGCTCACCGTGCGGCCGCCCTCACCCACCGGCTGCTGGCGTTCTCCAGGCGCCAGTCGCTCGACCGCCGCCCGCTGGACCCGAACACGCTGGTGGCGTCGCTGGAAGACTTGTTCCGCCGTACCAAAGGCGCGCATATCTCACTCAAGGTGCAGCTGGGCAAGGACATCTGGCCGGTGAATACCGATGCCAGCCAGTTGGAAAACGCCCTGCTTAACCTGGTAATCAACGCGCGCGACGCTATGCCCGACGGCGGCGAACTGGTGATTGAAACCGCCAACAGCTACCTGGACGGCACCGACATCACCACCCTCGAACCGGTCAAGGCCGGCGACTACGTGATGCTCGGCGTAAGTGACAACGGCAGCGGCATGGCGCCGAAAATTCTGGCCAAGGCTTTCGACCCGTTCTTCACCACCAAGCCTATCGGCCAGGGCACCGGCCTGGGGCTGTCGATGATCTACGGGTTTGCCCAGCAATCGGGGGGCCACGTGACCATTCAAAGCGAACCCGGCCAAGGCACCTGCGTGCGCCTGTACCTGCCGCGCCTGTATGGCACCGCGCTGGAAAGCAACCTGCCGCAGCACCTGAGTGAAGCGCCGCTGGCACTGGCCGGTGAAGCGGTGGTCGTCGTCGAGGATGACCCCGCGGTGCGCATGCTGGTGGTCAATGTGCTGGCTGAACTGGGCTACACCGCCCACCAGGCGGCGGATTCACGCACGGCACTGCCGCTGCTGGAGTCGGATTTGCGCGTGGACCTGCTGGTGACCGACGTCGGCCTGCCGGGCATGAACGGCCGCCAACTGGCAGAAATCGCCCGCCAGCACCGGCCCGGCCTGCGCGTGTTGTTCATGACCGGTTACGCCGAAAAAGCCGCCGAGCGCCAGGGCTTCCTGGAGGACGGCATGGACATGGTGGCCAAGCCGTTCTCGGTTGAGCTGCTGGCGACCAAAATCCGCAGCATGATCAGCGTCGATGAATGAGTTCAGGCATAATCGCGCGCCCTTACGTTTGACCGTTGCCAGGTAACAACATGAAAGCCCAAGCCCGTCACATCCTGGTGAAAACCAGTGAAGAAGCCGAACAGCTCAAGCAGCGTATCGCCAAGGGCGAAGCGTTTGATGTGCTGGCCAAGAAATACTCGACCTGCCCGTCCGGCAAGCGCGGCGGTGATTTGGGTGAAGTGCGGCCAGGGCAGATGGTCGGGGCGATTGACGCGGTGATTTTCAAGAAGCCGGTGAAGGTGGTTCATGGGCCGATCAAGAGCAAGTTTGGCTATCACCTGGTGCAGGTGTTTTACCGCGACTGAGGGGTTGGCTCAGGACCGCTATCGCAGGCAAGCCAGCTCCCACACTTGAGCGCATTTCAACTGGAGGAATGCAGTCAAATGTGGGAGCTGGCTTGCCTGCGAACCGCCGCAGGCGGCCATTCACCGAGGAATCAAAGCCCCTGGCACCTGAATCACCCGGCTCGCCAACCGATGCCCCGCCAAGGCCGCCTCCTCCGGCGACTGACCTTTCAGCCGGCTGGCCAGATACGCTGCACTGAACGAATCCCCCGCCGCCGTTGTGTCCACCACCTTCTCGACCTTCAACGCCGGCACGGCAAAGCGCTCGCCCGCGCAACGGATCAAACATTCATCCGCGCCGCGCTTGAGCACCACCTCTGCAATCGCCGGGTACGCCGCAAACACCTGTTCGCTGTCGGCGTACCCAAACAACGCACGCTCGTCGTCCTCGGTCAGCAAGGCGATATCCACCTCGGCCAACACGGCGTGATACGCCGCGCGCGCCGCCTCGACGCTGGCCCATAAACGCGGCCGGTAGTTGTTGTCGAAGACTACCTTGCCACCGCGCTTGCGCGTTTCGATCAAGGTTTGCAATAACCGCGTACGCCCGATTTCTCCCAGCACTGCCAGGGTAATACCGCTGAAATACACCACGTCATAACCCGGCAAAGCCGCCAGGATCGGCTCGGCGGCCGGTGTGGTGAAGCAGTCACGCACGGCGGCTTCGTTGCGCCAGTAGAGGAATTTGCGTTCGCCGTTGGCGTCCGTCTGAATGCAGTACAACCCCGGCAACCGCCCGGGCAGGCGTTGCACCATGCCCAGGCCCAGGCCTTCTTCGGCCCACTGCGTGCACATGGCGTCGCTGAAGCTGTCATCGCCCAGGGCGGTGACGTAGTCAACCGTGCCGATGTCGCCCAGCTCGCGGCGCAGGTACACCGCTGCATTCAGGGTGTCGCCGCCGAAGCTTTGTTGAAGGCTGCCATCGGCGCGGTGTTGGAGTTCGATCATGCATTCGCCGATCAGGGCGATGCGCGGTTGTGGGTTCATGCCTTGGTCTCTCGCTGTTCTGGAGGGCCTCTTCGCGGGCAAGCCCGCTCCCACATTTGATTGCATTTCAACTGGAGGAATGCGGTCGAATGTGGGAGCGCGCTTGCCCGCGATAGGCGCGACGCGGTTTAGAAGCAGGTATGCAGCGACTCGATCACCTGCAACTGCTCATCCACCAGGCAGCCCACTTGCCACTTGTCGAAGGTCAGGCAAGGGTGCGAGGTGCCGAACGAAATGATGTCGCCGATGCGCAACTCTACCCCCGGCGCCACGGTCATGAACGCATGCTGGTCCATCACCGCCGTCACGATGCAGGCGGTGACGTCATCGCCTTCGGCCGGCACAATTCCAGCCCGGTAGCGCTTGAGCGGCACCGGCAAACCGGCGTCGTAGGCCACATCTCGCTTGCCCAGGGCGATCACCGCAAAGCCTGGCTCGGGCATCGATTGCACGTGCGCCCAGACTTCCAGCGCCGGGCGCAGGCCTTCATTGAGGTCGCTGCGACGGTCGAGCACGCAGCATTGCGCCTGCTTGTAGATACCGTGGTCGTGGGCCACGTAACTGCCCGGGCGCAACACGCTTAAGAAACGCCCCGCGGCGTTTTGGGTTTCGAAGGACTCGGCGATCAGGTCGTACCAGGCCGAACCCGAGGCGGTAATGATCGGTTTGGGCAGGTCGAAAGAGCCGTTGTTTTGCAGGTCGACCGCCAGGCGCACCAGGCTGGCGGCAAAGTCGCGGATGCCGCTGATGGCGTGCTCGCCATGGATCACGCCTTCGTAGCCTTCAATGCCGGTGAGGGCCAGCGCCGGCTGGGCCTTGATCGCCTTGGCCAGTTCGCGCACTTCCTGCTCGCTGCGGCAGCCGCAACGGCCGCCGACCACGCCGTACTCGATCATCACGTTCAAACGCAGGCCACGCGCGGCGAAAAACAGCCCCAGGTCGGCGACGTTGTCCGGGTGATCGACCATGCAATGGAAGTCGAAGTCTTTGTCGGCCAGCAGATCGGCAATCAACGCCATGTTCGGCGCGCCGACCAATTGGTTGGCCATCAACACACGACGCACGCCCCCGGCATAGGCAGCGCGGGTCTGCACCGCATTGGCCAGGGTGATGCCCCAGGCGCCCGCCTCGATCTGGCGCTGAAACAACGCCGGCATCATGCTGGTTTTGCCGTGGGGCGCGAGTTCTGCGCCGCTGTTGCTGACGAAGTCCTGCATCCAGCGAATGTTGTGTTCCAGGGCGTCGCGGTGCAGCACCAGGGCCGGCAGGCTGACGTCGCGGACCAGGTGGGCGCCAACGGCGGCGGCGCCTTTTTCAACGGCGTTGAGGGCAGTCATAAACACTCCTATTCGTTGATGCGTCGGGCCAGGTTGTTGGCGCTGTCGATCAACACCCGGCGATAGTCGTTGTAGTTTTTGATCGCATCGGCCCGTGGGGCAACGATGCACAAGGTCGCAATGCTGATGCCCTGCGCGTCCCGCACCGGGGCGGCGAAGCAATGGGTGAAGGTGTCGGCCACGCTGTCAAAGGAGAAGAACCCATCGAGCGTGGCCTGACGGATCTGCGCCAGGAACGTCTCCAGCGGCAGGCGCTGGCCGTCCGGCAGGATGAAATCGTCGCAGTCGATCAGGTCGATAATCTGCTGGTCGCTCAAGTGCCCCAGCAACAGGCGCCCGGAAGCAGTCCAGGGGATCGGTGCGTTTTCGCCGATGTCCGACGAGATGCGGAAATGCCGCTCGCCTTCGCGCATCAGCGCCACCGTGTATTTACGCCCGTTGAGCAGGCACATCTGCGCGGTTTCGTGGGTTTGGCTGACGATCTCCTGCAAGGCGTGATCGGCCTCGCGGGTCAGGTCGAAGTGGCGCAGGTGCGCCTGACCGAGGAAGTACAGTTGGCGACCAAGGTAGACGTGGCCGTCCTTGCCCACGGTTTCCAGGATGCGCCGCTCCAGCAACGAGGCGACCAATTCGTAGACGGTGGATTTGGGGCTGCCGATGCCGCTGGCAATATCATTCGGGCGCAGGGGCTGGCCGATCTCCTTGAGAAAATCGAGGATATCGAATGCACGGTCCAATCCTTTGGCGCGGCGTTTGATGGTGTCTTCGGTCATGGCAGTTCGGTCCGGTCGAAATTCTAGGGTCTGGCAGAGATCCCTTGTGGGAGGGGGCTTGCCCTCTCCCACATTTGATCTTCAGTGGATGTCAAGAGAGGGGCATTTAGCCTTTTTTCTTGTAGGCCACGCAATCAATCTCAACCTTGCAGTCGACCATCATGTTGGCCTGCACACAGGCGCGCGCCGGGGCGTGTTCGGGGGTGAAGTATTCACCGAACACCTTGTTGAAACTCCAGAAGTCGCGCGGATCTTCCAGCCATACGCCAACGCGCACCACGTCTTTCAACTCGTAGCCGGCCTCTTCGAGAATCGCCACCACGTTGCGCATGGTCTGGCGGGTTTGCTCGACGATGCCGCCGTTGATGATTTCACCGTCCACCGCCGGCACCTGGCCCGAGACGTAGAGCCAGCCGTCCGCTTCCACTGCACGTGCGAAAGGACGCGGTTGGCCACCGCCGGCGGTGCTGCCGGTGCCGTAACGAGTAATGCTCATAAAGTTGCTCCTGATTAAAAACGAATGTTCTTCAAAAATTCCGCCAGGCGCGGCGATTGCGGGCGTTCGAAGATGTCCTTCGCACTGCCCTGCTCTTCAATGCGGCCCTGGTTCATGAATACGATCTTGTCCGACACTTCGTAGGCAAAGCGCATTTCGTGGGTGACCAGCAACATGGTCATGCCCTCCTCTGCCAAGCCCTTGATCACGCTGAGCACCTCGCCCACCAACTCCGGGTCAAGGGCCGAGGTGACCTCGTCGAACAGCATCAAGCTGGGGTTCATCGCAATCGCCCGGGCAATCGCCACGCGCTGTTGCTGGCCGCCGGACAACTGGCCCGGGAAGTGATTGCGCCGCTCCAGCAGGCCGACGCGGTCCAGCCATTTTTCGGCCAGGGCCACGGCTTCGTCCTTGCCCATCTTCTTGACCTTGAGCAGGCCGAGGGTGACGTTTTGCAACGCGGTGAGGTGCGGAAACAGGTTGAACTGCTGGAACGCCATGCCGGTCATCGCGCGGTGCTGGGCAATCACCCGCTCAGGGTGGCGCACACGCTTGCCGGCGATTTCGCTGTAGCCGATGGACTCGCCGTCCAGGGTGATCTGCCCGCCCTGGAATTCTTCCAGCAGGTTGACGCAGCGCAGCAGCGTGGTTTTGCCCGAGCCGCTGGAGCCGATCAACGTCACCACGTTGCCGCGCTGCATGGACAGGTCGACGCCCTTGAGCACTTCGACCTGGCCGTACTGTTTACGCAGGCCGCGAATGTTCAAAAGCGGTTGGTTGGTTTGAGGTTGGTTCATGGCAAGGCCACCCGCTTTTCAATGTAGCGCCCGAATAACTCGATGGCGTAGTTGATGACAAAGAACAGAAACCCGGCGAACAGGTAGAACTCCAGGGTCATGAAGGTGCGCGCGATCACTTGCTGGGTGCTCAGCAGCAGCTCGGCCACGCCGATCACCGAGAGCAAGGTCGAGGCCTTGACGATTTCCGTGGAGGAGTTGACCCAGGTCGGCAGGATCTGGCGCAACGCCTGAGGCAACAGCACGTAACCCAGCGACTGGTAGAACGTCAGGCCAATCGCCTTACCCGCTTCCAGTTGCCCACGGGGAATGGCTTGCAGCGCGCCGCGCACGATCTCCGACACGTGAGAGCCGCAGAACAGCGTCAGCCCGACGGCGCCGGCCTGGAACGCGCTGATCTGCCAACCGAGCGCCGGCAACATGTAGAAACATGCCAAGACCAGCACAAACACCGGCGTGCCACGGATCAGGTCGACATACAGACGAAACGGCGCGCGCATCCAGAATTTGCCGTAGGTCAGGATCAACCCGGCGACGATGCCGATCAGCGTGCCAAAGATAATGGCCAGCGCAGACACATACACGCTGGCCTGAAAGCCCGCCCACAGGGTATCCCGGGCGATCCACAACTCATGCAGCCAGCTGGGGGACTCGTACATGGAAACCCTCCTTAACGACGGATCGCCAGACGCTGTTCCAGGTAACGGAGCAGCATGGCAATGAGGTAACAGGCAGCCACGTAGAGCGCAGTCGTGACCATCCAGGTTTCAATCACCCGGTAGCTTTCGACGTTGATCTTGCGGGCGTAATAGGTCAGCTCCGGCACGGCAATCGCCGCCGCCAGCGAGGTGTCCTTGAACAGCGAAATGAAGTTGTTCGACAACGCCGGCAAGACGTTGCGCAGCATCACCGGCACGGTGATATAGGCGCGGATACGCCACTCACCCAGGCCGATGGCCAAGCCGGCTTCGCGCAAACCCTTGGGAATATTCAGCAGCCCGGCGCGGAACACTTCGGTGAGGTAGGCACCGGCGTACAACGACAGCGTGATGATGAAGGACGGAATTTTGTCGAGACGAATCCCCAGTGACGGCAGTGCAAAGTAGATCAACAGGATCAGCACCAGAATCGGCGTATTGCGGATCACCGTCACGTACACGGAGGCGATGATGCGCAGCGCGCGGTGCCTGGACAGCATGGCGAATGCCATCATCAAGCCGATCACGCAGCCAATCGCGATCGACAGCAGCGCCAGCTCAAGGCCCAGGCCGAGCCCCGCCAGCAAGCTGGGGAAATCACGCCACACGGCGGCAAAGTTCAACTGATAGTTCATGGTCGGCAGTACCTGATTGGGGCGCCGTCAGCGACGCCCCAGGGTTTACGATTTACTTGAACTCAACCGGGAAACCGATCGCAGGCTCTGGCAAATCCACACCGAACCATTGCTTGAACGAGGCTTTGTAGGTCGGGAACTCGACGCCGGTCATGGCTTCATGCAGCGCGGTGTTGACGAAGTTCAGCCAGTCCTGGTCGCCACGCTTGACCGCGCACGCGTAGGTTTGCGGGCTCCAGGCGTAGGTCGGGCTGCGGTAGCGGCCTGGGTTCTGCACCATCAGGTACTTGACCGAAGACTGGTCGGTGGCGGCGGCGTCGGCACGGCCGGAGTTCACGGCCTGGTACATCAGGTCGACGCTGTCGTACTGATCAACCTTGGCCTTGGGCAGCGCCTGGTGCACCAGCTCTTCGGCGTAGACGTTTTGCAGCACCGCCACGGTGACGCCGTCGCCGGCGGCTTGCAGGTCTTCGATTTCCTTGTACTTGCTGTTGTTCGGCAACAGCAGGCCCACGCCTTCGCGGTAGTACGGCAAGGTAAAGGCCACCTGCTGCGCACGGCTGGCGGTGACGGTAATGAACTGGCAACTCATGTCGACCTTGTCGGTCAGCAGGTTGGGAATACGTGCGTCGGAAGACTGCACCACAAACTCGACCTTGCTCGGGTCGTTGAACAAGCCTTTGGCCACAATGCGGCCGATGTCGATATCAAAACCCTGCAACTTGCCATCCGCTCCCTGGAAGTGCCACGGCGCATTGGTACTGCCTGTACCCACGATGAGATGCCCACGCTTGAGCACATCATCGAGCTTGCTGTCCGCCGCGTGCACAACGCTTGCGAGGGAAGCCGATGCGGCGAAGAGAAAAACACACGCTTTAAACACGGAAGGTCGGTGATGCATGACAAGCACTCCAGGAGTTGTGTATTCCGCTATACCGGAACTTAGTATGTAACAACGGAATAGACAGCAGAAAGTGTGCCATAGGCGGTTGCAGAAAAACATGAAGGGGACAAAGTTGTTTTAAATCAATTGGATAAATATTGAGCTGCGGTAAGGCGCTGTGCCAGCAGCCGTGGATGTGTTGCTACGCAAGGCCACACACGGCGGTGACAGTTTGGATGCCGTGCACCACGGTAGCGTTACCGTGCACCGGGGCGGTGCTGAGCGAGCGGGCTTCTTGTGGCGAGCGGGCTTGCCCCGCGTTGGGCTGCGAAGCGGCCCCAAAACCTGGCGACGCGGGTTTTCAGGTATAGCGCGGCGACTGGGTTGGGAGCGCTTCGCACTCCAACGCGGGGCAAGCCCGCTCGCCACAAGAAGCCCGCTCGCCACAGGAAGCTCGCTCACTATGAGAAGACCGCTCACTACAGCTAGCCGGTTTGCCGCAACTCACCTGGGTTTCTTGGCGAGGCTCTGGTTGTTTTTTTGTGCTGGGCTAGGCTGGTGGGATGTCTGTGTGCGGGAGCGTGGCGTGATGAAGGTAAGCCTTTTGGTAGTGTTGCTGGGCTGTCTGGTGGCCGGTACGGCTTCGGCCAGTAATGATCGCCGTGAATGCAAAGAAGAACTGCAGAAGCTCAAGGAAGCCTTCAGCACCGATTACACCAGCCAGAACCACCATGGCTATCGTCGGGCGAAGGCGTCCAGGGACAATGAGGAATACAAGAAATGCGCGAGCCAGGCGCGCAAGGCACGTGAACGAACGGAACGTGCCGACGATGCATGAGCCTGTCTACCTGTGAAGGTTGACAGTAGACGGTGGTGATCTCGCGATCTAGCGTATCCGGCAGGCCCCATCGGCCAGGTGCACAAGGAGATCATCATGGGTGCTGCGAATGCGGTGATTGATACCCTCAGCGATTACCAGCAGGTTCTGAATCAGCACCCGCTGGTGATCGTGCTGTTTACTTCCCAGTCCTGCCAGGCGTGCCTGGGAGTTCACCCACGCTTTAATAGCATTGCCGAAAAATACGCCGGCCGAGTGAAGAGCATGATCCTGGACACCGCCCGGACGCCGAGAATCGACGGCGTAGACGGCACGCCTACCCTGGTGGTCTACAAAAATGCCCTTGAGGTCGAAAACCTCAAGGGCATTGGCGCGCCGGAAGAACAGGAAGCACTTCTGGATCAGGTGTTCAAAGACTACGCGCCGTAGGTACCAGCAGCACCTGCGTCACCCGCCGCTCCTCCACCGCCGCCACTGTCAGGTGCCAGCCTTCGTGCTCCAGGCTGTCGCCCACTCGCGGCAAGCGGTCCAGCAGGCTCATCACCAAACCTGCGAGCGTCTGGTAATCGTCGGTGGCCACGGCCTTGAAGCCGGTGCGCTGGCGAACCTGATTAAGGGTCAAGGCGCCATTGGCGCGAAAGCCTGCGCCCTCCTCGACGATATCCGGCCCTTCGATTTCGCTGGCGTCCGGCAATTCACCGGCGATGGATTCAAGAATGTCGGTCATGCTCAACACGCCCATAAAATCGCCGAATTCGTTGATCACAAACGCGATATGGGTGGATGCCTGGCGCATCTGCTCCAGGGCGTTGAGGATCGAAAAGCTCTCCAGCAGGTTGACCGCGCGGCGCGCCAGGTGCTCCAGGTTCGGCTCGTGGCCGGCCAGGTATTCCTTGAGCAACTCCTTCTTGTGCACGAAGC
The DNA here is from genome assembly GCF_007713445.1 of Pseudomonas sp. RGB. NCBI lineage: Bacteria > Pseudomonadati > Pseudomonadota > Gammaproteobacteria > Pseudomonadales > Pseudomonadaceae > Pseudomonas > Pseudomonas sp. RGB. The sequence continues at coordinate 23,548 of NZ_VMSH01000019.1, forward strand.
CCAATGGCTCATCGACAGCACCGTTGCGGATCAACGGCAGCCGCGAGTAGGACGAATGCATCAATTTACGGCGAATAGTGTCGGCATCGTCCGCCAGATCGATACAGTCGACCTTGGCCCGCGGCGTCATCAAGCTGCGGATCGGGCGCTCGGCCAACTGCAACACGCCACTGATCATCACGCGCTCGCGTCGATCAAACAGCGGGCCCTGGGTCGCATCCGGCTCGCCCATCAGGTCGGCAACGTCGTCATCCATGCCCTCCACCGCCAGACTGCGGCCCCCCAGCAAACGCATCACCGCATGCGCAGTGCGCTGGCGCACCGGCAACGTACCCTGTACCGACTGCTTGCGACGGGCGCGGGCAAGCTGGTTGAACAGCTCCACCACAATCGAGAAGCCCATCGCCGCGTACAAGTAACCCTTGGGCACGTGGAAACCCAGGCCTTCGGCAGTCAGCACCAGGCCGATCATCATCAGGAAACTCAGGCACAGCATGATCACCGTCGGGTGCGCATTGACGAAACGCGTCAGCGGCTTGCTCGCGACAATCATCAGGCCGATGGACACGATCACTGCGATCATCATCACCGCCAGCTCGTCGACCATGCCCACCGCAGTCACCACCGCGTCGAGGGAGAACACCGCGTCAAGCACCACAATCTGCGCGACGATCGGCCAGAACATCGCATAGGTGGCATTGCCCGCACGCTGGGCCACATGACCTTCGAGGCGCTCGTGCAATTCCATGGTGGCCTTGAACAACAGGAACACACCGCCAAACAGCATGATCAGGTCACGGCCGGAAAACCCCTTGCCGAAAACCTCGAACAGCGGCTGAGTAAGGGTCACCATCCAGGAAATACTCGCCAGCAAGCCCAGGCGCATCAGCAGCGCCAGGGACAAACCGATTAACCGCGCCCGGTCGCGCTGCTCCGGCGGCAGCTTGTCCGCCAGGATCGCGATAAACACCAGGTTGTCGATGCCCAGCACCAGTTCCAGCACAATCAAGGTCAACAAGCCGAGCCAGGCCGTTGGATCCGCTAACCATTCCATTTATAGAGTCTCGTTATAGATGTCTGAATGCCGGACACGGCAAGGCGCGGTCAGTGGACCGGGACAAGGGTAGCAATCGGAATACGGGGTGCTTCAGCGGGAACAGCAGCAGCGGATGTCTTGGGGAAAGACGACTGGGAGGCTCCGAGAGGGTGTTCATGCAAGTCCTGCTGTGGAAAAAGAACCTGAATCGTACAATCGAAACCTAAATTTCCTACAACGCAAAACTATTACAAAATCTGTAACCCCAACACACACTTCGAAATAGGCCACTTTAGAGCAGCGCTACCTGTGAAGAAGAGCTATATGCAAAGCAGAGCCATCTATGGTGCAGGGCCACCTGTGGCGAGCGGGCTTGCCCCGCGTTGGACTGCGCAGCAGCCCCAAAACCTGCTGACCGAATTCTCCTGATACTCCGAGTCGCCTCAACTGGGGCTGCTTCGCACCCCAACGCGGGGCAAGCCCGCTCGCCACAGTACTCCCGCCGCCATACTTCCCTCAGCTTTTACGCGTCGCATCATCCAGCGCCAAAATCGTATGCGCAATCCACAAAGTCCCGGAATCCATCGCCCCCGACGAAGCCATCCTCATCGAACCGCTGGCCTGTTCGCTGCACGCCGCCGAGCGTGCGCATGCCGGCGGCGCATCCTTCAACGATGCGCTGCAAGCCATGAAAACCGCTGCCTCGCAGGGGCGTGATTCAACCAAGGACTTAGTCGCGAAAATCGGCCCCGCGAGTCGGCTGGGTGAGCGCTCGTTGGGCGTGCTCGACGCAGGTGCGGTGTCGTGCTGTTTGATCCTGACGCGGTTGGCGGATTCGGTTCAACCGCGCTGGGTGCAGCGCCCCGGATGGCCCTTTCGCGAGCAAGCCCGCTCCCACAAAAGCTTGACCTGCAGTCTGGAATTACCAGAACCGCTGCTGGGTCAAGCGGCTCCACCAGGTCAGCAGCACTCGGTCCACCGAACCGCTGGCCGCCAGGCCGACCCGCTCTTGCAGGCTTTTGCGCTCGGCATAGTGCAGGTGGAACACCTCGGCGGTCTTGGCCTTGGTGGCCAGGTATTCGTCGCTGGTTTGCAGTTCGTCGACCAGTTGCTTGTCGAGGGCTGCAACACCCAGCCACACTTCCCCGGTCGCGACATCATCGATTGCCAGCTGAGGGCGATAGCGCGACACGAAGTTCTTGAACAACTGATGGGTGATGTCCAGGTCTTCCTGGAATTTCTCGCGGCCCTTCTCGGTGTTTTCGCCAAACACGGTAAGGGTGCGTTTGTATTCACCGGCCGTCAGCACTTCGAAATCGATGTCATGTTTTTTCAGCAGGCGGTTGACGTTGGGCAACTGCGCTACCACGCCGATCGAGCCGAGGATGGCGAACGGTGCGCTGATGATCTTCTCGCCGATGCACGCCATCATGTAACCGCCGCTGGCCGCGACCTTGTCGATGCACACGGTCAATGGCACGCCCGCCTGGCGAATACGCGCCAGTTGGGATGAGGCCAGGCCGTAGCTGTGCACCATGCCGCCGCCGCTTTCCAGGCGCAGCACCACTTCGTCTTTCGGCGTGGCCAGGCTCAGCAGTGCGGTGATTTCATGGCGCAGGCTCTCGGTGGCCGAGGCCTTGATGTCGCCGTCGAAATCCAGCACAAACACCCGGGGCTTGGCCTCGGGTTTCTTCTTGCCTTTCTTCTTTTCGGTTTTGCTTTCGGCTTTGCGCAGGGCCTTGAGCTGGTCCTTGTCGAGCAGGCTCGACTCCAGGCGCTCACGCAGGCCCTTGTAGAAATCATTGAGCTTGCTGACCTGCAATTGGCCGGCGGACTTGCGACGGCCTTTGCTGCGCAGCGCCGCGAAACTGATCAGTACCACCACAATAGCGACCACCAGGGTGACGGTCTTCGCCAGAAAGCTCGCGTATTCGGCCAGAAAATCCATATGTCTCCTTAAAAATGCACTGCGCCAGGCGCGGATGGGCCCAGCATACCGACGGCACCGCGTTCGAGCCAGTGATCAAACCGCCAGCAAGCGGGCTCTAACGGGCTTTTAAAACAAGCGTATGTTTTTTCATTGACAGCTCTCCGGCATCCTCATAACCTCGCCAGACTTTCAACGTACCGGGAAAACGGACGTGGGCAGCATTTATCTGATTCGACATGGCCAGGCCTCTTTCGGTGCAGACGACTATGACGTCCTGTCGCCCGTCGGCGTGGAACAAGCGCAAGTGCTCGGTCGCCACCTGGCAGACCTGGGCCTCACGTTCGAGCGCTGTGTATCGGGCGACCTGCGCCGCCAGCAGCACACCGCCACGTCCGTGTTCGATCAATATGCAGCCCGTGGCCTGCCGGTACCTTCGCTGGACATCGACAGCGCCTTCAACGAATTCGACGCCGAGGCGATCATCCGCGCCCTGCTCCCCGACCTGCTGAGCACCGAACCCGAAGCCCTGGAGATCCTGCGCAATGCGGCGCACAACCGCAGCGAATTCCAGCGCATCTTCGCGTTGATCATCGAGCGTTGGCTGGCCGGCACTTATGACCCACCGGGGCTGGAAAGCTGGCTGGGGTTTGTCGAACGCGTACAAGGCGGCCTGCAACGGATTCTCGAAACCGCCCGGAACACGGACAAGATCGCCGTGTTCACCTCCGGCGGCACGATCACCGCCCTGCTCCACTTGATTACCCGAATGCCTGCCGCCCAGGCGTTCGAACTCAATTGGCAAATTGTTAACACCTCGCTCAACCAGCTGAAATTCCGTGGACGCGAGGTGGCGCTGGCTTCCTTCAACAGTCATACCCACTTGCAACTGTTGAAGGCGCCGCAGCTCATCACTTTCCGATGAACTGCGGCCAACCGTGACCCCAAGGTCACTGGACTCTACCCTTAAGGATCGAAACCATGACTGACGTAGCCAAAGCTGTAGAAGCAATGAAAGCCAAATTCAACCCAGCCGCTGCCGACGGCCTGGACCTGGTGTTCGGTTTCCGTATCGACGACACCCAGAACTTCTCGCTGGTGGTCAAGAACAACACCTGCGAACTGCTCGAAGGCGAAAACCCTGACGCCCAGGTCACGCTGGTCACCGACGGCGAAACCATGGAAGGCATCGTCAGCGGCGACACCGACGGCATGCAGGCCTTCATGAGCGGCAAACTGCGCACCGAAGGCGACATGATGCTGGCAATGAAGCTGAGCGAGCTGTTCCCGGCCTGATCACGCTGATTGTTTAGCGCGCTTTACCCCGACAAATCCCGCCACATGGCGGGATTTGTTGTTTGCGCGAGCGGACAACGGCCATATCCGCACCTCATCGTCCACAATTGCCCCTGATAGCCTCCCCCGCAAACGCCCGCCGAACAAACCCTGTCGAATCCCCCAAAGACCCATTCACCGCCCCGGAGTGATCGAGCTCTGGATACAAATGCCATTCCAACCGTCCCCTGCCTGGCAGGCGTCCCGGACCAAGGCTTTTTGCCCCGGTGCAAACACATCTCGGTCTTTACCGCCGGTGCCGAGAAAGACCGGAATATCGGTTTTCACCGAGGGATAAGCCGATTCACGCCCCAGCCGATCCAACGCCGCCTTGGGCGAACGCTCGAAGCTGTTATTGAAGGTCAAAACTGCCGACCGTGCCGTGAGCCCACGCCATCAGTGGCCAGCCGCCCGCTGGTGCTGCGCCCTTGGGCACGAACAGCGCACCGGAAACCGCGACAGGCGTGAGGTTGTCGAGCCCATCGGTGGAGGAATACAGAATCCGCAGGTTCAGCCCGGCCGACGCCAGGCTCTGCTGCGGCGTCAATGCTTCACTGCGCAGCAATTTGCCGGGCATTGGCGGCACAGGGTCAGCCCAGGTGTAGAACGCGTCAGCGGCGCTGCGACTGCCGGCCGCCAGTACCCATAGCAACGCCCACGCCCGCATCGCGCATCACCACCCTTCTTTCAACATGCGCAATTCCAGGTGCTGCAACAACATGATGGTTTTGCCATCGACAATCTCACCGCTCTGCACCATCGCCAGCGCCTGTTCAAAGCTCAGCTCCAGCACTTCGATGTCTTCACCCTCGTCGATCAGCCCGCCGCCATCGCCAACGCGGTCCGCCGCCTGGTACTCGCCGATAAAGAAGTGAATGCGCTCGGTCACCGAACCGGGGCTCATGAACGCCGCGTAGATTTTCTCCACAGGGCCGACGCGGTAGCCGGTCTCTTCTTCGGCTTCGAGGCGAATGCGCGCTTCGGGGGTGGCGTTGTCCAACAGGCCGGCGGCCGCTTCGATCAAGTAGCCGGGGTAATCGTTGACGAACGTGGGCATGCGGAACTGGCGGATCAGCAGCACCGTGCGCTGCGCGCGGTTGTACAGCAGAATCGTTGCACCGTTGCCGCGGTCGTACACCTCACGGGTCTGGGCTTGCCAACTGCCATCCTGGCGGCGCAGGTCGAAGGTGTATTTTTTCAGAAGATACCAATTGTCCGACAGGGTTTCTTCGGCGGTGATGCGAACGGGGCTATTGTCCATGGCCTGGCCTCTGCTCAAAGGAGCGCGAGCATGTCGCGGCGCCAATGTCAGCGTCAAGCGAAACGCTTGTGCAGACCGGCGCGCGGCGTATCGGGTTCAGGAAGCAGTCACGGCCTGAGCCGGCGGCTGCTTGATGCGCGGCCACGCGGCCGCAACCTCTTCAGCGCTGGCGGCCTGGATCCGTGCCAGATCGCGCGGGTAATCCACCCCGGGGTTCTCAGTGAACCGCGTCGCCGTGAATTGGCCATTGCTGGCCCGCAGGATGTATCCCGTGTCCTGGTCACCCAAACAACCCAGGCACGCGTTGTTCAATGCTGTAACACTTTGCAAGCAATCCCCATTCACGGCTGTCGAATTAATTCCTGCCCCTTAAAGCCATCTGGTAAAACCCGAGCTTCGCTTTTGTCCTGGAACCTTCATGTCATCTCGTTTTCTGTCTCGCCTGGGCCTGCGCTGGTTTCCCCTGCTGTGCATGGCCATCCTGATCATCGGCCTGCCGGTAGGCTGCGCGGTGCTTCAACACAAGGAACGCGAGCTGGTGTTTCGCATTGAACCGGGTACCGCCGGCTGGTACACCGGCTTGCCCAAGGCCGTGCAGGAATTCGATATAAAACCCGCCAGTTTCAAATCAGGCCAGAACCTGCATGGCTGGTGGTACCCGGCCGACAAGCAGGATGCTCCGGCGATTCTGTACCTGCACGGCGTGCGCTGGAACCTCACCGGTCAGCTGTTTCGCATTGAACAACTGCACGCACTGGGCTTTTCGGTGCTGGCCATCGACTACCGCGGTTTCGGCCAGAGTCACGGTGATTTGCCTTCGGAAACCAGTGTGTATGAAGACGCGCGCATCGCCTGGGAGCGCTTTCAGGTGCTGCAGCCAGACCCGAGCAAACGTCTGATCTACGGGCACTCGCTGGGTGGTGCGGTGGCCATCGACCTGGCAGCGCAGTTGAGTCAACAGACACCGGTGCCCGTGCGCGGCCTGGTGATCGAATCCACGTTCACCTCGCTGGGGGACGCGGCCGCGGCCGTGGCCAACACCTCACTGCCGGTGCGCTGGTTGCTGTCGCAGAAGTTCGACTCCATCGACAAAATTGCCGGCGTGCACATGCCGCTGCTGGTGGTGCACGGCCTGGCCGACCCCTACGTGCCACCGCGTTTCAGCCAACAACTGTTCGACGCCGCCCAGGAGCCCAAACGGCTGCTGCTGGTGCCTGGCGCCACGCATAACAACAGCATGAGCCTGGCCGGGCGCAATTATGGGCAAGCGCTGGAAAAACTCATGCAAGCGCAGATGCCGGCGCAGGTGGTGACGCACTCCACAGGTCGCAACGGCGACTCTTGAAAGTACTTTTCGGCACTGGGTTCGCGCTTGGCTGTCAAGCGTAAACCCTGCCCATACTGGCCCGCGCCGCAAGTTGATCAAATATTAACCGAGGGTTAAATCGCCAACCCTGCCGGGCCTTCGCAAAGTTATCCACAGAGATACCCACGGTTTTCGTGGACAACTCTTTTTACTTTTTTACGATCTTTTTGCTCAGCAAACCCCTTCGGGAAAGGTGCCTGGCAGCAAAATATCGCGATTCACATCGCGTATATCGTTATAGCCGCACAGCGCCATCGACACATCCAACTCACGGGCAATGATGTCAAGGGCCTTGGTCACGCCCGCTTGGCCCATGGCGCCCAAACCATACAAGTGCGGTCGACCGATCATGGTGCCTTTGGCGCCCAGTGCCATCGCCTTGAGCACGTCCTGGCCGGAGCGAATGCCGCCGTCGAGCCACACTTCAATCTGCTTGCCCACCGCCTCGACAATTGCCGGCAGCTGGCTGATGCTCGACGGTGCACCATCCAGCTGGCGGCCACCGTGGTTACTCACCACCAAGGCATCGGCGCCGGAATTAGCCGCCAGCCGCGCATCCTCCACATCGAGAATGCCCTTGATAATCAGCTTGCCGCCCCAGCATTTCTTGATCCATTCCACGTCGTCCCAGCTCAGGCGCGGGTCGAACTGCTGGGCGGTCCACGACGACAGCGAACTCATGTCCGCCACGCCTTTAACGTGGCCGACGATATTGCCGAAGCCACGGCGTTTGGTGCCCAGCATGCCCATCACCCAGCGCGGCTTGGTTGCCATGTTGAGGATATTCGGCAGGGTCAGTTTTGGCGGCGCCGACAAGCCGTTGATCAAGTCCTTGTGGCGTTGCCCGAGGATCTGCAGATCGAGGGTCAGTACCAGCGCATCCACACCCGCCGCTTTGGCGCGCTCGATCAATTGCTCGACAAACCCGCGATCGCGCATCACATACAACTGGAACCAGAATGGCTGGCCGACCTGTTCGGCGATGTCCTCAAGTGAGCAGATGCTCATGGTCGACATCGTGTAGCGCAGGCCAAAAGCCGCGGCGGCGCGGGCGGTCAGGATCTCGCCATCGGCATGCTGCATGCCCGCAAGCCCCGTGGGCGCCAGCGCGACCGGCATGGCCATGTCCTGGCCGATCATGCTGGCGCGGATCGAACGTTCATCGATGTTGCGCGCCACGCGCTGACGAAATTTGATGCGGGCAAAATCGCTTTCATTTGCCCGATAGGTGCTTTCAGTCCAGGAACCGGAATCGGCGTAGTCGTAGAACATTCGTGGGACACGTTTTTGCGCCAGCTTGCGTAAGTCTTCGATGGTTGTGATCAACGACATCTAGGTCACCTCTCCCTGAACTGAGCCCAGAGAGTAACCGCCGATCAGCCGCGCAACCAGTGATTGCGTTTATATCGGCAGAGGCCTAATCTCGCACAAACCCGCAAAAAGATGCACAAACATGCAGAACACTCATCAAGCCATCGACCTGCCTTCGTTGCGCAAACAGAAAATCCTGTTGCTGCTGGAGCGCGACGGCAAAGTCACCGCATCCGAATTGGTGGAGCATTTTGCCGTGTCCCAGGACACCATCCGCCGCGACCTCGGTGAACTGGCCGCCGCCGGCCTGTTGCAACGCGTGCACGGCGGCGCCCTGCCCCGGCCCAAAGACACCGGCAAAGACTTCTTCACCCGTGTGGGCGAGACCAATGAGGTCAAACGCCACCTTGCGCGCCTGGCCGCCGACCGCGTGGAAGACGGCCAGATCGTGTTGTTCGATTCTGGCTCTACCACGCTGCAGATTGCGCAATCCTTGCCACGCGCGATCCGCCTGACGGTGGTCACACCGTCGCCGATGATTGCCATCGCCCTGGCCGACCACCCGGATGTGAAAGTGATTTTGGCGGGTGGCCAACTCAACCCTGCCACCTTGTCCACCAGCGGCCACGAAGCCGTGCGCCTGATCCAGAGCATCAAGGCCGACCTGCTGTTTACCGGCGTGTGCGCGTTGCATCCGCAAGTGGGCATCAGCTCGTTGCATTTCGACGAAGTGGCGGTCAAGCAAGCCTTGCTCGACAGTGCCTCGCACGTGGTGGCGGTGACCATGGCCGACAAGCTCGGCGCGGTGGAGCCCTTTGTGGTGGGCCCGTGCAGCCGCATCCATACGCTGATCACCGAGTGGCACGTACCGAGTGTCGAAGCCTATGAGCAGTTAGGGCTGGAAGTGCTGCGCGTGGAGGTTGAGTAAGTACAACGCATCGGCAGTGGCATGACCGCTGGCGGTGTTGTCGAAGATGCACCAGGTGGGAATGCCTGCGGCAACGGACTGGCTCAGTTGCTGCGAGAATGCCTGCACGCGCTCCGGCCCATACGCGCTGTGATAGATGCGCGGCGAGCCGTGCAGTCGCCAATACTGCACGCCCTGCCAGCCGGTGCCCGCGTCGATGACCGGAGGGTCGGCGACCACACGGCCTATGTGTAAATCCTGCAATAACGCCTCGGCCTCAAGCCAACTGGCGTGGCGCGGTTCCAAAACCACGGCACCCGCAAATCGTTGGCGTAACGCCGTGAAAAACGGTGCAGCAATCGCCGCGTCATAGCCAAAAGACGGTGGCAATTGAATCAGCAGGCAGCCCAGTTTTTCACCCAATCTGAGGCACTGCTCGAGGAATTCATCCAGCGCGGTTTCGCAGCGCTGCAAGCGCAATTCATGGGTGATGCGCTTGGGCACCTTGACCGAAAAACGAAACGCCAGCGGCACCGATTGCGCCCAGCGCTCATAGGTCTTGGGCAAGTGCGGGCGGTAAAACGAACTGTTGATTTCTACCGCGTTGAGACGCGACGCGTAACGTTGCAGGTGTGTGCCCTCGCCGGCAAAAGCCGGCCACTGTTCACGCGGCAAACTCCACCCCGCGCAGCCCACATACAGCGCTGCCTTCAAAACAGCACCTTGGCGGCGTCGCGCATGAAAATCTCGATGGTCTTGGGCCCGACGCCTGCAAATTCACCCAAGCGTTTTTCAAAGGCCTGACGGTCTTCGCTGGCGCTGCGAATATGGCTGATCTTGCCGCCATACTCGGCATTCAATTTGGCACTCAGGTCGAGCAAACGCTGCGCCGTGGTTTCGTCATAGCGCACGTAATGCGCGCGCCCAAGCATCGACACCAACTCCCTGGAGGTGCAGTGCTGCAACTTGCGCGCGGTATCGCGGCCTTGCTCTTCGACAATCACCTTGTACGCCTGCGCAGCAATCGGCGCCTGAATGCGCTTGCCCATCAGGAAGCTGGCGATAAACCACTTGAACAGGCTGGCGTCGTCTTCAGGCCTTAACTCAATGCCCAACTGCGCGGCGGTAATCGACCTGGCCATGCTCAGTGGCCCAACTTGCGCTCAGCCTTGGCGGCTTGCTCGTTGATGGCGTCGGTCTGGTGTTCGATGTCCTTGATCGACGTGGGCGTGAGCACCTTGTCGACGCTTTCGGTTTTTGGGTTCGGGCGTTCCAGCGTGTAGCCCTTGTCGGCTTTGTCGGTGCCTTTCTGGGCGTCTTCGGAACTGATCGGGGTTGGGGTTTTATCGGCAGTCACAGTTTGTCTCCAAGCAGTAAAAGGCCCACAAAAAATAGCGGGCGCTTATGCAGCAGAGCCTGTCGAATTTCGATAGTTCAAGGAAATTGGCATGCATGACCACCGGAGAAAAAACCGCGAATTAATTTAAACCTTTTGCCGAGGCTCCCCCTCAACAGTCAGGTACGGCATCACGCCACTGTTGATTTCAAGGAGATCCACAATGACTACTCTGCTGATGAAACAAATGGGCCTGACCTTTGTGCTGGTTGCGGGCTCGATTTCCACGGCCATGGCCGCAACGTCCAACAGCTTTGTCGACGACGCCGCCCAAGGCGGTATCACCGAGGTGGAAGCCGGCAAGCTGGCCCTGGAAAAAAGCAGCTCCGCCGACGTAAAGACTTTTGCTCAGCACATGGTCACCGACCACACCAAAGCCAATCAGGAACTGACGGCATTGGCGAAAAAGCTGGATATCGAAGTACCCGATGACGCCGCCCTGACCGACAAGGCCAAAAAAGCCATCCTCGAAATGCGCGACGAGTCGTTCGACAAGGCCTACGCCAACAACCAGGTCGCCGCTCATGAAAAAACCGTCGAATTGTTCCAGAAAGAAGCCGCTTCCTCGGACAACGCCGAGCTGAAAGCCTTCGCCGCCAAGACCCTGCCGACCCTTGAAGCCCACCTGAAAATGGCCAAGGAGCTGCAAGCCAAACACGACCACTAAACCATCCCTGACCCAGGAGACACTCGACCATGAGTTCGCAACTCAACGGCAAGAAAATCCTCATCATCACCTCCAATACCGGTATCGAACGCGATGAGCTGGTCAAGCCACTGGAAGCGCTGCGCGGTTATGGCGCCACGGTGACTCACGCGTCCAGCAAAGGCGGTACCACCCAGACCTTCGTCGGTGACACCGAGAAGGACAAAACCGTGGAATCCGACGTGCAATTGTCGGACGTGGCAAGCAGCGACTTTGACGCATTGGTTATCCCTGGCGGCACCGTCAACGCTGACACCTTGCGCCAGGATTCCAACGCGCTGCGCCTGATCAACGACTTCGTCAAGGCCGGCAAAACCATCGCGGCGATCTGCCACGGGCCATGGACGCTGATCGATGCAGGCGTGATCAAGGGCAAAACCCTGACCTCGTACAAAAGCGTGCGGATCGACCTTGAAAACGCCGGCGCCGCCGGTTGGGTGGATGCCCAGGTCAAGGAATGCAAGGCCAATGGCTGGACCTTGATCACCTCGCGTACCCCGGACGACTTGCCGGCGTTCAACGAAGCGATTGCCCAAGCTGTTGCGGGCTAAACCACCCGCTTGAACGTAAACAGGCGCCCAATGGGCGCCTGTTTGCGGTCTTCAATGGGCTCAGCTTTTGCGCTGTTCGGCCATTTCACGTTTTGGCCCGAACAAGGCCCAGACAATCAGCCCGAACAGCGGCACAAAAATCAGAATGATCAACCACAGCCCTTTGGTCTCCCAGCCACCGGTGCTGCGTAATACGACGTTGATCGCCCATAGTTCCAAGATCAGCAGAATCACGGCCAGAATGATCCAGATAGTTTCCAATTGCATAGCTCACCTCCTGAGGTCTATGCATTAGGTCAAGCAGATGGCCTGAGGGTTCCATTCGATTTTCAGCAAAGGCTCACGCCCAACGGTTGCAGCTAATCCTGCGCGACCTTCTAGACTCAACACTGAATCACCTCGCCTGTACTGAATTAAGGAGGTTCAGGATGACCGAGCACGTTATCCACTTTCACTGCCAGATCGACCAGAGCACCACCGAGCGCTTTCGCGACTGTTGCCTGGACGCTATCGGCGAAGGCGCCAGTTCCCTGCTGCTGAACCTGTCGACCACCGGTGGCAGCACCAATTTCGGCTTTACCCTCTACACCTTTCTCAAGGCGTTGCCGGTGCCCTTGTGCGCGATCAACGCGGGCAACATCGAATCCATGGGCATCATCATGTTCCTGGCGGCGAACCGACGCATCACCACGCCGCACTCACGGTTTTTGATTCACCCGATGAACTGGTATTTCAGCCAGAGTTCAGTGGACCACCAGCGTCTGCGTGAATACCTGTCGAGCCTGGATAACGACCTGGCGCGCTACGTGAAAATCTATGAATTGGAGACCACTCAAGCCGAGACCCAGCTGGATATTTTCAAGTGCCTGTCGGCTGAGGAAAAAGTCATCGCCGCGCATGAATCGCTGGCCTATGGCATTGCCCACGAGGTGCAGCAGGTGGTGTTTGCCGAAGACATCAAGCATTGGAAAGTCAGCGGCGCCTAGAAGCGGTGTATTGCAATCTGCTGGCTGCCCAACCATGCAAGCTGCACGAATGCGCTGACTTGCAGGTTTTCCTATCTCATTGATTAATAGGGTTTTATTCAAGTTATCCAAGTTGGTACACCTGATGCAACCTCCAAGGAACGAGGCGTGCACTTCGACGCGCCCGAATGCTATCCGTGAGGTTCCACCATGAATGCAATCGACCTTCTCAAGGCTGACCACGAACGCGTCAAAGCGCTGCTGACCCAATTGAGCGAGTCCACCGAGCGTGGCGTCAAGAAACGCACAGAATTGCTGGCCAAACTCGAGATGGAAATCAGCCTGCATACCCGCCTCGAGGAAGAGATCCTTTATCCCGCCTTCCGCAAGGCCGGCGGTAAAGAGCAGGACATCATGTACCACGAGGCCAAGGAAGAGCACCGCACCGTCGACTCTCTGGTGCTGCCCGACCTGAAACAGACCGAGCCTTCGACCACTGAATTTTCCGGGCGCGTCAAAGTGGTCAAGGAACTGTTGGAGCACCACATCGAAGAAGAGGAATCCGAGATGTTCCCGCAGGCCAAGAAGCTGTTGGGCAAGACCGTGCTCGAAGCCCTTGGTGCAGAAATGGAAGCGATGAAAGCCGCGCACAAGAAAGCCCCGGGCGCCAAGCCGATCGCGGCCTGATACCCGTTCGTCGCATGCCCGCGAACTATTTCAAACTTTGATTTCGATTGAGCATTCCCAATTAAGCGACACCGTTGATTCATTCATCGAAGAGGGATTTTGAAATGGCTACCAGCGGAAAAACCACGACAGGTGCAGGCGGTAAAGCCAAGCCAGATACTGCCAAGAAAAGTGGCGGTCAAGGCTCCGGCGGCAATTTTGCCAACGACCGTGAGAAAGCTTCTGAAGCCGGCAAAAAAGGCGGAGCCCACAGCTCCGGCGGCGGCGCCAAGAAGTCTTGATTGAAGCACCACCGGGGCCCGGGTTTCCCGGGCTTCGGCCCAAGCAAGGGGATTGAGTCATGAAGACCAGTATTTCCCACAGGATGTTGCTCATCGTCGGCTTTTCAGCGCTGCTGGCAAGCCCTGCTTTCGCCGCCTTTGGCGATGCCATCGCCCCCGCCGCCAATTCGCTGAGCGGCAGCAGCGCAGCAGGTTCCGCGCTGCCACCAGGCACCTATCCGAGCAGCCCCTCCGACAGTGACAAAAAGGCTGAAACGCCGCCCAAAGAGAAGGCCTCGACGAGCGGAACTTCACACAAGCAACCCGCGAAAAAGACTCAGAAAAAGACTCCGCGCAGCAGCAGCAGCAGCAGCAGCAACTAGCCGCTTAACAAGGGCCAGGCGAAACGCCTCGCCGCTTGCCTTTCGCCCATGGCCACGGCGTGGCCTGGGACCCGCCGTGGCCTCTCAAGGACTCAGGGCACTGGCAACCAACCGCTGAAATCACCCTGACGGTTCAACGGGCACCAGCCGAAGTCGTCCAACGGGGCTGGCAATGGCTGATGTTCGACGCTTGCCAACGCACTGCCCTTCCAATCGAAAATCCTCGCCCCTCGCCATCCCACGACCACGCCCTGCGCCTGGCTTTGATCGGTAGTGATCCAGCGCGCCGCCGCGGCCGCCATGAAAGCCTCGATGGGCTCCTCATCAATCTGTGATCGATACCCCGAGGCGAGCAGCCAGCGGCAAACGTTGAGGTGATACGTCCAGTCCAGCGGCGGCTGGTTGTGATAGGCCCAGGTCATGAAGCTGCGAAACAGGTTCAACCCTTCCGGTGGATCCAGTTTGAGCAAGGCCGGGCAGATGTCGAACAAGGTGTGCCAATACGGCAATAACCGTGCATCCAGGTGCACGAAGCAGCGCGAATTGCTCGGGTAATCAGCCAGTGTCGGTTCGGCGCGCATACGCCGAGATGCCTTGCTGACCAGGCGGCTGGCGCCTGCAGGCAATACAGAGATCATGAAATACACTCACAGTCGTGACGATAGAACGCCTCCTGAACACAGGAAGCCCAAGGCACACGTCAGAATGCGGGGGAAGCGCGGGGGTTGGCCGAGGGCCAGGAATAACGCGGCGGCGCCTTGTTGCGCCGCTCATGGGCAGGACGCGGGGTTTGTCCGAGGCCCAACAGCCAGGCCAGCCCGATGAGGAACACGATGGCCACGGTCACGGCAGCGCATACCGGGCATGCAAAGTAGTTCGAGATGTTGCCAGACGCCGGGTTACCCAACCCTTTGTCGGAAAGTGGCGCCTGGCTACCGTCCACCGAGCAGAACGCACCACCGATGCCGTTGAGTTGCTCGCCAAGCATCTGCCCATGGCCCAAACCGCAGACGAACAGGTTCATCAGCACGCAGAAGTACAGGGCCCAGGCGATCAGCGAACGGTCGGGGTGGCTCAATTTCATGGCGGCGACTCTACCACTGAAGCCCCAAAGGGATGAAGCACGGCGCGCCCTGTGGCAGAACGTCGCAGATTACGTGGGCTGGCCTGGGTTGGTAGACTGTGCACCCGCATCATTACTCCTTTTCAAAGCCTGCTATGCCGTTACAGAGTCATCCAGGCGTTTCACAGGATGCACAGTTGATGAGTACGTTATTCACCCGCCGCAAAGTGCTGACCGGTATGGGCCTGTTGGGCCTGGGCAGCCTGCTGGGCGGCTGTGATTACAGCCCCAAGCTGAACTTCAAGTACGGCAAGGACCTCAGTGACAAGATCATGGGCCGCACCTTCAAGCTCAAGAACACCGACGGCGAAACCGTCACCCTGAGCTCGTTCCGTGGCCTGATGCCGGTGGTGTTCTTCGGCTTTACGCAGTGCCCGGCCGTGTGCCCGACCACCCTGGCCCGCGCCGCCCAGGCCAAGAAGCTGATGGGCCGCGACGGCGAGATCATGCAAGTGGTGTTCATCACCCTCGACCCCGAGCGCGACACCCCGGCGATTCTCGACAAGTACGTCAAGGCCTTCGACCCAAGCTTCGAAGCGCTCTACGGCACCCCGGAAGAAATCGCCGTGGCCGCCAAGGAGTTCGGGATCTTTTATGAAAAGATCCCCGCCGGCGACACCTACACCCTGTCGCACACGGCCACCAGTTTCGTCTTCGACACCCGCGGCAACCTGCGCCTGGGCCTGTCGGCATCCCTTACCGCTAAAGAGTGCGCAGAAGACCTGCTCACCGTCATGGAGGTCTGCTAATGACTGCTGTTCAACACCTCAAGCGCACCCTGATCGGCCTGTCCCTGCTGGGCCTTGCGGCGCACGCCAGTGCCCAGGTGCTGGTGACCGACGCGTGGGTTCGCGCCTCGGTGCCGGGCCAGCCGTCCAGCGGCGCGTTCATGACCGTCACCGCCGACACCGACAGCAAACTGCTCAGCGTGGCAACGCCGGTGGCCAAGGACGTGCAGATCCATGAGATGAGCATGAAGGACGACGTAATGCGCATGGGCCCGGTGGACTCGGTCGCGCTGCCTGCAGGCAAAGCGGTCAAGCTCGACCCCAACGGTTACCACGTGATGCTGATGGGTCTGACCGGGCAGATCAAGGAAGGCGACCAGGTGCCGCTGACCCTGACGGTGGAGAACGCCAAGGGCGAGAAACAGTCGATTGAAGTCAAAGCGCCGGCCCGTGGGCTGGACGGTATGGACCACAGCACGATGCACTAAGCCACCGTGTGGCGAGCCGGGATTTTTGTAGCGAGTGAGCTTGTTGTGGCGAGCGGGCTTGCCCCGCGTTGGGCTGCGCAGCGGCCCCAGTCAATCCACCACAGTACATCAGTGAAAGCGCGGCGCCTGGTTTCAGGGCCGCTTCGCGCCCCAACGCGGGGCAAGCCCGCTCGCCACAACAAGCCGGCTTGCCACACAAGCCCGCTCGCCACAACCGGCCCCTGCCAGCCCCCGCCAATGCCATATCCAAAAGCTCTGCCCTCAACACTTTCTCTATATCTGCAAACAGACCCGATAGCCTGATTCTGCGCCGCGAAAGCGTGGCGTACTGCCGGATCAACAACGCCAGGCCCAAGCTGCTGGCGCCGATCACCCTGGTGCGGCGCGCGTTCAACCCTTCGGCGCCGCTGCAGAACTTTATTGACCTGGCGCGGGCGTCTGCTCGGGTGTATCGCAAAGGGTGAGGCTCAATCCACGATAAACAGCTTCGCGCCGGTGAGGGTGGATGAGCGATGCCCTTCCATGTCATTGCCCACCTGGTAACTCATCCCGGCCGTCAGGGTGAACTCGCGGCCGTCTTCCAATTGCGTGTGCAACTCCCCTTCCAGACACAGCAACACATGCCCGCGCCAGCACCAGTGATCGGCCAGGTAACCGGGCGTGTATTCGACCATGCGCACGCGGGTGGTGCCGAAGTGGCACGTGCGCCACAGGGCAGTGCCGGTGACGCCTGGGTGCAGTTCGGGTTCGAGGGTGGACCAGTCGGTGGTGGCAAACGGGACAGCGGTCAGTTGCATGATGGGCTCGGTCGTCAGTTAACGTCGCTCGACCCTATCCGCCCACCACGCGCAGCGATAGACACAGATCGCCGGCTTTTGTGGGATACAGGGGCTCGCGCTTGTTATCCTGCCCGCCCGGCTCTCATGGACGCGTGCTTATGCCGATCGACCCCGCTTTCATCCTTCACGACACCGAGCACTGGCGGCTCAACCATCACCTGGCGTCAACGCTGCCGGGCTACCTGATGCTGGGTGCCAAAGCGCCAATCGACTCGCTCGCCGACATGCCGGAAGCCGCGCTGACTGAGCTGGGCGGCTTGCTGGCTAAAACCCAACGGGTGATCGAGGCGCAGCTGCAGCCGAAATGGCTGTACATCAGCCGCTATGGGCACATGCCCGGCTTCCCGCTGCACTTTCACTTCATCCCGGTGTACGACTGGGTCGAGCAGGCGTTTTGGCAGGACCCGCGCTACCGCGTGCTGAAAGGTTTTGGCGCGCAGGCGCCAGCACAGACGCTGACCGACGGCGCCGAGTTGACGCTGTTTGTGTGGCGCGAGTTTGGCGAAAGCCCAACGCCGCCGGCGGTTCAGGGGGACTCGGTTAAGCAGGTTATCGAGCGACTGCGCACGGCCTTCCAAGCCCGCCCCCAATCCCCTGTGGGAGCTGTCGAGCTTTAGCGAGGCTGCGAAGGTGGCGGCACTGCCGAAACAGCTGTCGCCTGCCCCGCCGCTTTCGCAGCCTCGCCGGGGCTCGACAGCTCCCACAGGGATCGCGTCTATGCCCGGACGCCGCCGAGGCTTCGGTTGATCGGCCGCGCACGCCCTCTCCAACCCCGCCCGCGATCCCCTGTGGGAGCTGTCGAGCTTTAGCGAGGCTGCGATGGCGGCGGCACTGCCGAAACACCGGTCGCCTGCCCCACCGCTTTCGCAGCCTCGCCGGAGCTCGACAGCTCCCACAGGAATTGCCTGTGTTAGCCGGAGCTAGTCGCGTGTTCAGCAATCAGTCGCTTGGTCATCGGTATACACGCCAGGGTCAGCCCCGACGGCGAGTGATACACCGCTTGTTTGTCGCCCACATAACCGCACGCTCTGTAGAAGCTCGCCGCGTTGAGCGTCGAATCCAGCACCACGTGCTCAATGGCCAATTCCCGCGCAACGTTTTCCAAGTGATCAAGCATCGCCTTGCCATACCCGCGTCCGGCGAATTCAGGGAGCACAAACAGCGCGCCCACTTCGTGGTTATCCGGGTCGAGCATCCCGGTGACCACGGGCTCGCCATTCACCCAGCCCAGGTAAAACGGTTTGTCCATCAGCGCGCTGTAGCCGTCTTCGGCACGGCCGCGGGTCCACAGCAGCATCTGTTCGCGGCTGTAAGCGCCGATGCATTGGCTGCGGATGGCCAACAGGCGAATGTCGAACGCCGCCTGGGCGTCCGCTTGGGTGGCGCGTTTAATCTGCAGCATGCTTCTCTCCGTCCATGACCTCATCGTGCCATTAGCACACTTGTGCTAATCGACCCCTTTGCCCGTCGGCGCTATATTCCACGGCACTTCCACCGCTCCCCCCGGCACCGCACGCCTGTTGCGCGAGGGTGCCTTGCGCGCTGGAAAAACCCTGACAATCCCAAGGAAGAAGCCTCATGAACTTGCACGCCCCCGTTATCCGTCTCGCCCTGCTTGGCGCCCTGATCATCGGCATAGCCGGTTGCAGCAACGTCAAGCCCAATGAAGACCATCTCAAGACGCTGTCGGAAACCAACCTCGGTGAGCCGGTCAAGCGTATCTCCAACGTGCGCAATGACTCCATGACCACCTACTACATCGCCAGTACCGCGTCCGGTGATTACAACTGCACCGTGCCCAGTGGTGCCAGCGGCGGCTTGTTCACCGTGGCCAGCTTTGGCCTGATGAAACCCAGCGCCTGGTGCATGCCCAAAGGCGCCAAAGGCGGTCAGGCCGCACCGTTCATGCAGTGACGCTTGGCTGGCTGAGGTCACGCAGCGTGCCGCGTAGCTCTGCAGGCCGCACCGGTTTGGACAGAGTCGCGATCTTGCGGTCATGCAGGGCAGCGTGGATTTTTTCCACGTCGTGCCCGGTCAGAATCAGCGCCGGCACCGCCCAGCCGCGTTGCTGGCGCAGGGCATCGATGCACTCGATGCCGGTGGCGTGGTTGCCCAGGTCATAGTCGGCGACGATGATGTCGCAGTCGCTGACCAGGCCCTGCCCGCTGGATTCGGCCTGCACCTCGCAGCCCCAGCGCTCCAGCAAGGCCTGGGTGGCCAACAGCACGTTGTGGTCATCTTCCACCAGGCAGACTTTCAGACCCGTCAGCAAGCCGGCCTGGCGCGGGTCGTCTCGCGCAGCCGGTTGGCGCGGCGCCGTCGCCAGTGCCAGGCCGTACAGGCTCACGGAGGTGCCATGGCCCAGCCGCGAACGCAGGCTCACATGCACGCCCATCAACTGCCCCAGCCGCTTGACGATGGACAGCCCCAGGCCCACGCCTTCGACGTCCTTGTCACGCAGTTGGCGCACCCGATAAAACTCTTCGAAGACCTTCGCCTGATGTTCCTCGGCAATGCCCCGCCCCTGGTCATGCACCTGTACCGACACGCCGCCGTCGCGAACGCGCGCGCCAATCAGCACCGGGCGCTGCGCGCCATATTTGAAGCAATTGGAGAGCAGGTTTTGCACCATCGTCGCCAACATCGCGGGGTCGACCTGCACCCAATACGCACACGGCCGCAGGCGCAGTTCCACGCCGGCCCAGTGCGCCGCCTCGGCGTGCTGGTGCACCAGGTCGGCGAGGAATTCGCCCAGGTGAATCACTTGGTATTTGGGCAACAGCCTGCCGTTGTCGAGGGTGTAGAGGTCGAGAATCGAACGGAACAGCTGCGACACGTTGAGCAGCGAGCGGTCGATATTGTCCACCAACCGCTGTTCGTCATGCCCAAGCTTTGCTTCACGCAAACACGCCGTGAACAAACCGATGGAGTGGATCGGCTGGCGCAGATCGTGACTGGCCTGGGCCAGGAACCGCGATTTTTCCAGGTTGGCCGCGATGGCTTCTTCAGAAGCCTTGCGCGTGCGTTCGAGCAAAATATGCGCGTACACCGGGATCACCGTGCTGGTGATCATCAGCATCAGCACCATGAACGGTTGCGCCTGCCACAGGGGCGTCAGCCGGTACACGATCAGCAGCGCGAGCAACGCCAGCCCCGTGGCAATCGCCAGGTAGCGCGAGCCGTAGCGCATGCCGTTGCCCAGGTTGACCCACACCATCACGGCATACAGCGGCAATGCTGCTTCACCGCCCACCACCAGCCCGAACGAGGTGCCGGTGTAGTCGTGGATCATGCCCAGCACCCGCCGCGCCGGGTAGTGCCCGGGCCAGCGCGCGATGACCTGGCGCAGCGCGATGGAGGCCAGCAGGAACGCGACGATGTACAGGATCACCGGCACGTAGGTGTCCACCGACTGACCGGGAAAGAACCCCAGCGCGCCGATGTAGACAATCGCGATGGCGGCCACCACGATGCGCAGGTTGGCCTGATCGAGTTCGGAGTTGGTCTCATGACTCATGGATGACGTCCTTGTGCGGCAATCGATCTGTCCGGTACGCGCCAGCAGCGTCCCTGTGGCGCGGTGCTAAAGTAGCATGTCACAGCACTCTCTTGCCCAAGGAAGGCGCACACCATGACTGGCCGAATCATCATAGCCGACGACCACCCGATGTTTCGCGAAGGCATGCTGCGCACCGTGCAGCGCCTGCTGCCCGAGGCCGTGGTGCAAGAGGCCGGCGACCTGAACGCGGTGCACGCCTTGACCCGCGACAGCAGCGATGTCGACACACTGATCCTCGACCTGCGCTTTCCCGGCCTGACCTGCATGAGCCAGCTGGCCGAGCTGCGCCAGCACTTGCGGCGCACCACCTTGATCGTGGTGTCGATGGTGGATGACCCGGCGCTGATCGAGCAGGTCATGGCGCTGGGTGCCGACGGGTTTATCGGCAAGAACATCACCCCGGACGAAATCGGCCAGGCCCTCCTGGCAATTCGCGACGGCGAAGTGCTGGTCAAGTTCGCGCCCTCCGGCCTGCTGCCCTTGGGCACCCCCACCCTCACCGCGCGCCAGCAAGAAGTGCTGCGCCTGATCGCCCAGGGCAAGACCAACAAGGAAATCGCCAAAGCCCTGGCGATCTCGCCGTTCACAGTGCGCATTCACGTGTCGTCGCTGCTGCGCAGCTTGAAGGTGCCCTCGCGCGCGGCGGCGGCCGTTAAGTACTCAGCAGAACTCTAGGCGTTTTCGTTGCCGGGGCGCGTGAAGGAGTAACGGTCGATGTCCGTTCGCAGCGTCCAGCCCTGCCCTTGCCAATACGCGGCGGCATGGGTGTTGGTCTTGAACACGTCGAGATGGCATTTGCCGATGCCCAGTTGCTCCAGCGCACCGAGGCAACGCTCAACCAGCGCCTGGGCGATGCCTTGGCGGCGATAGTCCGGCAGCACCAGCAGGTGTTGCAGATACCCACGGCGACCGTCATGGCCGCACATCACGCAGGCGATCACCCGGCCGTCAGCTTCAGCGACAAAACTCATCTCAGGGTTGCGCGCCAGGTAGCGTTCGGTGGCCTCGCGGGAGTCGGCATCGCGCAGGGAAATGCCAGGGGTGTTTTGCATGAGGGCGAGGACGGCGTCGTAGTCGGCAGGGGTCATTGCGCGAAGCGCGGGCATGGCATAAACCTTGTGGGAGCGGGCTTGCCCGCGATGGCGTTGGGTCAGATATGACGCTATCACCCGGCAGATTGCAATCGCGGGCAAGCCCGCTCCCACATTTGATCTGTGGCGTTACGCACACCGCTCTGCATCCGATATTTATGCTCTGTTCCCAGCTTAATAATATTTTATTAAAAATCGCCCTCCCCCTAGCCTTGACGCCATGCCCAAGCTGAATCCAACTGCATTACGCAAGGACAGACACATGACGCAAGCAATAACAAAAACAGACACCCTGGTCGTGGGAGCCGGTCAAGCTGGCGTGGCCATGAGCGAGCACCTGAGCAAGCACGGTGTGCCGCACCTGGTGCTGGAGCGCAGCCGCATCGCCGAGCGCTGGCGCACCGGGCGGTGGGATTCGCTGGTGGCCAATGGGCCGGCCTGGCATGACCGTTTTCCAGGCCTTGAATTTGATGACGTCGCCGCCGATGGCTTCGCGCCTAAAGAGCGCGTGGCCGATTACTTTGAAGCTTATGCGCGCAAATTCAACGCGCCGATCCGCACCGGCGTGGAGGTGAGCGCTGTGGTGCGCAATGTCGGCCGCCCGGGCTTTACCGTGCACACCAGCGAAGGCGTGATCGAAGCCAACCGCGTCGTCGCCGCCACCGGACCGTTCCAGAAACCGGTGATTCCAGCGATTGCGCCCAAAGACACCGCGCTGCACCAGATTCATTCCGCCGACTATCGCAACCCTGCGCAACTGCCCGTCGGTGCCGTGCTGGTCGTGGGTGCCGGCTCGTCCGGCGTGCAGATCGCCGATGAATTGCAACGCTCTGGCCGCCAGGTGTACCTGTCGGTCGGCGCTCACGACCGCCCGCCGCGTGCCTACCGCAACCGCGATTTCTGCTGGTGGCTGGGCGTGTTGGGCGAATGGGATCAAGCCGCGATGAAGCCTGGCCGCGAGCACGTGACCATTGCAGTGAGCGGCGCCCACGGCGGCAAGACCATCGATTTTCGCGAGCTGGCCCAGCAAGGCATGACCCTCGTCGGCCTGACCCAATCCTTCAACGGCAGCACCGCCACCTTCCAGGCGAACCTGGTGGAAAACCTGGCACGCGGCGATGAGAACTACCTGGCCCTGCTGGATGCGGCGGATGCCTACATCGAGCGCAATGGCCTCGACCTGCCGGTGGAACCCGAAGCACGCCGCGTGTTCCCCGACGCCGAATGCATCAAACAGCCGATCCTGGAACTGGACCTGGCAGAGGCCGGTATCACCTCGATCATCTGGGCCACCGGCTTTGCCGTGGATTACAGCTGGCTGAAGGTCGATGCCTTTGACGCCGCCGGCAAGCCGCAGCACCAGCGCGGCGTGGCCCCCGAGTCGGGGATCTACTTCCTCGGTTTGCCTTGGCAATCGCGCCGTGGCTCGTCGTTTATCTGGGGCGTTTGGCATGACGCCAAGTACGTGGCCGACCACATTGCCATCCAGCGCCAATACCTTGAGTACCGTGAACCCGCACCGGTTGTTCAACCGTCATTTGTCAGCGCCTGATCACTTTTTTCTGGAGTTTTTTGATGCCTACTCACACGCGTATCCGCATGTTCAACACCAAGGAAACCTACCCCAACCAGAGTCTGGACAACGACCTGTGCCAGGCCGTGCGCGCCGGCAATACCGTGTACGTGCGCGGCCAGGTGGGCACTGATTTTGACGGCAACCTGGTTGGCCTCGGCGACCCGCGCGCGCAAGCCGAGCAAGCCATGCGCAACGTCAAGCAACTGCTTGAAGAAGCCGGTTCCGACCTGAGCCACATCGTCAAGACCACCACCTACCTGATCGACCCGCGCTACCGCGAGCCGGTGTACCAGGAAGTCGGCAAGTGGCTCAAAGGCGTGTTCCCGATTTCCACCGGGTTGGTGGTGTCGGCCCTCGGCCAGCCGCAGTGGCTGATGGAAATTGACGTGATCGCCGTCATCCCCGAATAAGGAGCCGCACATGACCTTTTCAATCGTCGCGCGCTGCGCGGACACCGGCCAGCTGGGCATCGCCATCAGCTCATCGAGTATCGCCGTGGGTGCGCGCTGCCCGTGGCTGCGGCCCGGTGTGGGCGCGGTCTCGACCCAGAACATCACGCTGCCGGCCCTGGGCCCGGACGTGCTCGACCTGCTCGAACAAGGCCTCGCGCCGGCCGAGGCCGTCGACAAGGCCCTGACCCGCAACGGCTACAGCCAGTACCGGCAATTGACGGCGATTGATCACCTGGGCCGCAGCGTGCATTTCAGCGGCAGCGAAACCCTCGGCACGCACCACGCGGTGGCGGGCGAACAATGCGTGGCAGCGGGCAATATGCTCGCTGACCGCGCGGTGATCGAGGCGATGGTCACGGCCTTCGAGCAAGGCGAAGGCCAACTCGCCGACCGCCTGCTGGCCGCCATGCACGCGGCCATCGCCGCCGGTGGCGAAGCCGGCCCGGTGCACTCTGCCGCGCTGGTGGTGGTGGGCGAACTGACGTGGCCGATCATCAACTTGCGGGTGGACTGGGCCGATGAACAGCCGATCGGCGAACTGCAGAAACTGTGGGACGCCTACCGCCCGCAAGTGCAGGACTACATCGACCGCGCGCTCGCCCCCGACCGCTCGCCCGGCTACGGCGTGGCCGGGGACGAGCGATGAGCACCAGCCGCCAATTGCTGCAGACGCTGGTGGGCTTTGACACCACCAGCCGCGAATCGAACTTGCAGTTGATCGCGTTTGTGCGCGATTACCTGGCCGAATTCGGGGTGACCAGCGAACTGGTCTACAACGCGCAGCGCAGCAAGGCCAACCTGTTTGCCAGTGTCGGCCCCACGCAACTGCCGGGCATTGTGCTGTCGGGGCACACCGATGTAGTGCCGGTGGATGGCCAGCCGTGGACCGTGCCGGCGTTTGAGTTGACCGAGCGCGACGGCAAGCTGTTTGGTCGCGGCACGGCGGACATGAAGGGGTACATCGCCTGTGTGCTGGCGCTGGTGCCGGCGTTGGTGGAAGCCGACTTGCGCCTGCCGGTGCATATCGCCCTGTCTTATGACGAGGAAGTCGGCTGCCTGGGCGTGCGCTCCTTGCTGGCGGTGCTGGAGCAGCGGCCGGTGAAGCCGATGCTGTGCATCATCGGCGAGCCGACCGAACTCAAACCGGTGCTTGGCCACAAGGGCAAATTGGCGATGCGCTGTGATGTGCATGGCGAGGCCTGCCATTCGGCGTATGCGCCGTCTGGCGTGAATGCGATTGAGCATGCCGCCGAGTTGATCGGTGAGCTGGGGCGAATAGGCCAGCGACTGCGCGAGCAGCAGGACCCGCGGTTTGATCCGCCGTTCAGCACGGTGCAGACCGGGGTGATTTCGGGTGGCAAGGCGCTGAATATCGTGCCGGCAGACTGTCGGTTTGATTTTGAAATTCGCGCCTTGCCGTCGCAGGACCCAGGCGACGTGGCGTCAGCGCTGCAGGCCTACGCCGAACAGCAGGTGCTGCCGCGTATGCAGGCGGTGAGTGCGCAGAGTGCGATTCGGTTTACCGAGTTGTCGGCGTATCCGGGGCTGGTGACCGATGAGCGCAGCCAGGCAGCAGAGCTGATCGCCGCGTTCAGCGGTTCGCGGGATTTCGGCACCGTGGCGTTCGGCACCGAGGGCGGGTTGTTTGATGCGGTGGGTATTCCCACGGTGGTGTGTGGGCCCGGGAGCATGGACCAGGGGCACAAGCCGGATGAGTTTGTCAGTGTGGCGCAGTTGCAAGGCTGCGACGCCATGCTGCAACGGATGCTGGACTCGATTCGCGCCTGAGCCGCCAGGCTGTCAAACCCGCACATCAACGGTGAGGGGGAGCAAATCCCCTCTCACCCTCAAGGGTGTGTTCAATCCTGGCGTGGCGCCGCGCCCGTCGACTCGCGCTCAATGAGTTGCACCTCCAGCATCGGCGGCGCCTCACAGGCAAGCCCGGCAAGACGATCAATCAGGTACTGCGCGGCCATTTCGCCGATCTGCCGGTCGGGCACCTGAACGGTGGTCAAGGCAGGCCGACTGTGGGCCGCGATCTCGATGTCGTCGAACCCGCAAATGGACAATTGACCGGGCACCGCAATGCCCAGCGCCTGGGCTTCCAGCAATGCGCCGATGGCAAGCATGTCGTTACCGCAAATGATCGCGGTGGGCGCCGGTTGTTGGCTCATGATGTGTTGGAGGCTGGCCCGGGCAAACGCGACGCGCCCCTCGTTCAGGCTCTGGGCGCGAATGGCCTGATGCTGAGGCCGCAGGGCCAGCCCTTGCTCGGCCAGGGTGGCGTGCACGGCCTGCAGCCGGGCCTGGATGCGGCCGTTGTCGGTGACCGACTGGAAAATGATGCCAAACCGCTGATGCCCCAGCGCCAGCAGGCGCCGGGTAATCATTGCGTAGGCCTGCCCATGGTCAAACCCGGCGCAGGGATGCCGCGCACCGGCGCGCTTGCCAAAGGTGACCACATACGGCGTGCCTTTGGCATCCAGCTGATCAAATAACGCATCGGGGTAATCATCCCCAAGCAGTGCCAGCGCATCGACGCCGCGCGCCAGCATGCCTCTGGCCTGACGATAACCTTCGCCCGGGTCATACGCCGAGCAGGCGACAAACACCGCCAGCCCCTGAGCGCCCAAACGGTTCTGGAACGCCTGCAACTGCTGGTGAAACTTCTCGTGCTCCAGGGTCGGCACGATCACGCCGATGGTGTACGAGCGCCTGGAAACCAACGAACGCGCCGCCGCGTTGGGCACCCAGTCCAGTTGGTCGATGGCCGCGCGTACCTTGGCGCGGGTTTTCTCACTGACGCGTTGCGGCTCATTCAAATAGCGCGAAACGGTTGCGGTGGACACATTGGCGATCCGGGCGACATCGGCGAGCACCGGTTCCTGGGTAATGTGCGCATGAGGCGTGTCGCGGGGCGTGGTGGTTGCAGCGGGCATAGGTGGCTTCATGTCAAAAAGTAAGCGTTACGCACAACCTAAGCGGGCACCTCGGCACAGTCAATGAATCGTTGACAGCCAGCAAACTGAAAATCTAGGATGTAAGCGCTAGACAAAAAATAAACATTTTAAACATCAGTGTTTATATTGGGCACTCTGCGTTAACGATTCGAGGGCCCAGGGACGATTTTTGTCAGGATGACAAACGATTACATAATGCCATGTGCTGCCACGTCAGCCGGGAAGCCGGGCCAACGTGCCGGGTCAGCGCACGCTGTCAAAAACAATAAAAAGAGACATCCATCATGAGTCATACACCTGCACACCCGGTTGCGCCACCGCGCATTCGGCGCCAGCAAACCCTCGCCCTCAGCCTGCTGGTGCTCAGCGGCATCATCAACTACCTGGACCGCGGCACGCTGGCCGTTGCCAATGAGTTCGTGCGCGCCGACCTTGATCTGTCGCTGGGTGAAATGGGCATACTGCTCTCGGCTTTTTCCTGGAGCTATGCGCTTTGCCAACTGCCCGTCGGCGCCCTGGTTGACCGCGTCGGGCCACGCTGGTTGCTGGGCGGCGGCCTGGTGCTGTGGTCCCTGGCCCAGGCGGCTGGCGGCCTGATGTCGAGCTTCGGCTGGTTCTTGCTCGCCCGGGTGCTGCTGGGGATCGGCGAGTCGCCGCAATTCCCGTCTGCCGCACGGGTGGTGAGCAACTGGTTTCCACTGCGCTCACGCGGCACGCCCACCGGCATCTTCAACTCAGCCTCGCCGCTGGGTATCGCACTGGCCCCGCTGTGCCTTTCGGCGCTGATCGCGGCACTCGACTGGCGCTGGGCGTTCTACCTCACCGGCGCCGCCGGGCTGTTGGTCGCAGTGGTGTGGCTGGTGGTCTATCGCGACCCGGTCAAGGACACGCTCACCGAAGAGGAGCGTCGCTACCTGTACAGCGATGAACCCCACGTCACCACCCCCAAAGTCACGTTTGCTGACTGGCGCGCACTGTTCTGCCACGCGACAACCTGGGGCATGATGCTCGGCTTCATGGGCTCGGTGTACTTGAACTGGGTCTACCTGACCTGGCTGCCCGGCTACCTGCGCAGCGCCCGGCACATGAGCCTGGAGATGAGCGGCGTGGCCGCTGCCATTCCGTTCCTCTGCGGGTTTATCGGCGCGCTGGTCGCCGGCTGGGTGTCCGACCGCATCACCCGACGCAGCGAGACGGCGGTGCTGGGACGCCGCAACGCGATGGTCGTCGCGATGGTGGGCATGGTGATCTTCACCATCCCGGCGGCGCTGGTGGAAAGTAATGTCATCGCCGTGGCCTGCATTTGCGTGGTGATCTTTTTGGCCAACGCGTCCTCGGCGTGCGCCTGGTCTTTGGCCACCGCCGTCGCGCCGGCCAATCGCGTGGCTTCACTGGGGGCGATCCAGAACTTCGGTGGCTTCCTGGGCGGCGCACTCGCGCCGATCATGACCGGCTATATCGCCCAGACCTGGTCGTTCGTGCCCGCACTGCTGACCGGCGCCGCCATCGCCATGATCGGCGCCCTGTCGTACCTGTTCCTGGTACGCCACCCCATCCCCGATACCCCGCCAGCCTGCGCGGTCACCGCCGTGGCGGCTCACCCATGAACATTCATCCAGAGGACGCCTCTATGCCCCGCCCTGCCCAACCTGTCATCGAAGGCATCGTGCCGGTGATGCTCACGCCCTTTGACGAGACTGGCCACATCGACTTCCCCGGCGTCGACCGCTTGATCGAGTGGTACCTGGGCCTTGGTTGCGACGCGTTGTTCGCCGTGGCGCAGTCCAGTGAGATGCAATGGCTCAGCCTCGACGAGCGCACCCAACTTGCCCGGCATGTGGTTGAGCGAGTGGCCGGGCGAGTGCCGGTGGCGGTGTCCGGCCATATCAGCGACTGCCTCGACACCCAGGTGCACGAGCTTAATGCGATGGCCGCCAGTGGCGCCGACGCAGTGGTGCTGGTGACCAACCACCTTGACCCGCAACGCCAGGGCAGCAAGGTGTTTCTCGATAACCTGCACACCCTGCTCGAACGCCTGCCCGCTGACGTGCCCCTGGGCCTCTACGAGTGCCCGGCACCCTACCGGCGCTTGCTCAGTGACGAGGAACTGCAGGCCTGCATCGACAGCCAGCGCTTCATCATGCTCAAGGACGTGAGCTGCGACCTGCAAGTGGTCAAGCAGCGCGTTGCCTTGGCGCAGGGCTCGTCGCTGCGCATTCTCAACGCCAATGCGGCGATCGCCTGGGACGCCATGCAAGCCGGGGCCGCGGGCTTCAATGGTGTGTTTACCAACTTCCACCCCGACCTGTATCGGTGGCTGCGCCTGCATGGCGCACAACACCCGTCACTGGCTGACGAGCTCGCGACCTTTCTGGTGCTGGCGGCCACCACAGAAGGCATGGGCTACCCGGCCCTGGCGAAAATCTACCACCAGCGGATCGGCACCTTTGCCTCCATACGTTGCCGGGTGATCGACTACGACGTGCGCGAACGCCATTGGGCCCTGGACGCCGTGCTCGATAAAATCGTCGCGGGCACCGAACACTTTCGCGCCCGAATTCGCGCGCTTGATACCCCGCAGGTGGCACTGCCGGGAGAACCGCGCCATGGCGGATAACCGTGTCATCTGCGTGGGTTGCGCGCTGTGGGACACCATTTTCAGCGTCGATCACATCCCGTCGCGCGGCACCAAGATCCTCCCCCGCCAGGCGGTCCAGGCCGCGTCAGGCATGGCCACCGCCGCCGCAGTCAGCATCGCGCGCCTGGGTGGCCCGGTTGCCCTGTGGGCGCGTATCGGCGACGACGCCACCGGCACAATGCTCATCGAGGACCTCAGCCAGTCCGGCGTCTGCACCGCATGGGTTCGCCAAGTGCCTGGAGGGCGCACGCCGTTCTCGACCATCCTGGTGGACCGTGATGGCGAGCGGCTCGTCGTGCCGTTCATCGACCCCACACTGGAAGCCGACGCCGCCTGGCTGCCACTTGAGGACATCGCGGGCGCGGCGGCGGTAATGGCCGACATGCGCTGGCTGCAAGGGGCTCACGCAGCGTTCAGCGCCGCCCGGCGGCTGGGCGTGCCGACCCTGCTGGATGCCGATGTCGCCGCCGTGCAAGACCTCAACGCGCTGATCCCCCTGGCAGATCATGTGCTGTTTTCCGAACCGGCCTTGCAGTTGCTGGCTGGCAACGTCCCGCCCGAAGAGGCGTTATTGGCCCTGGCGTCGCGCTGCGAGGCCAAGGTGATCGGCGTCACCCTGGGCGAACGCGGCTCGCTGATCTGGCAGCGCGAAAGATCGAGCACTGCGGTGCAACACTTCACGACACCCCACATTCGCGCAATCGACACACTCAACGCCGGGGATGTCTGGCATGGCACCTATGCGTACGGCCTGGCGCACGGCTGGACGCTGGCCGAGCGCGTGCGCGCCGCGAGCGTTGCCGCGGCGATCAAGTGCGAAGTGTTTGGCGGGCACCGGGGCGCGCCGACCCTGGGGCAATTGGTGGCGCGCCTGGGCGCAGAAACGTCGCCGTGCTAAGCCAGCAACCGCGCGAGCTCTTCGCGGCAATAGTCGACGAACAATTGCACCGGCTTGGTCAGCGGTGCGCGACGCAGCCAGACTGCCGATAACCCTGAGCCGGTCACCGTCTCCGCCAACGGCACACACACCACCTTCTGGCCATCGTAGGTGTATTCGGTAAAGGGTTTGGTCACCAGAATCGAAAACCCGAACCCCCTGCCCACCATGCCCCGCACCATCTCGATCGACGGCGAGCTGAACACGATATTGGGCGTCAGCCCGCGCTCTTCAAAGATGCTCACGAAGTAGGTACGGCTGGGCAGCACATCCAGCAAGATCATGGGCTCCAGCACCAGGTCCGCCAGCGATACCCTGGCCTGCTGCGCAAAACGGTGATCCGCCGGCAGCAAGGCATACGGCTGCTGCGGCGGCATCAGCGGCGTGGTTTCAATCGTGCCGCCCAGGTCATGCTCGAACAGCATCGCCACATCGATACTGCCCGCCGTCAGCGCCTGCACCAGCTCTTGCTGCTCGCCATCACGAATACGGATTTCCACCCCGGGCCAGCGCGCCTTGAAGCCCGCGATCAAACGCGGCAAATACAACGGCGCCACCGTCTCAAAGCAGCCGATATCGATCTGCCCCGCCACCACATCATTATCGGCCAAGGCGTTCTGCTCAAACTCATGGGCCACCCGCAACAGCTCCAGCGCCTTGCGATAAAACCGCGCGCCGCTGGGCGTGAGTGAAACACCCTGGGCGTGATGGCGGATAAACAACTGCACACCAAAGCTGTCTTCCAGCTGCTTGATCGCGGTGGAGACCGACGGCTGCGCGATATACAGCTTGCGCGAGGCCTCGGCGACGCTGCCGCACTCGGCCGTGGTCACAAAATATCTGAGCTGGCGCAGGTTATAGGCAGCCATCGGGACCTCCAGAAACGTGGGACTTCGCCCCAAACAAGTGCGCAAAAATCGGCTTTTTCGCACGGCTTCAAGCCCCTGCAACATACCCGAGCAAAAAATCCGGCGAGATACTTTTTTTAAGGTCTATAGCAACAAACTTACTAATTTACCTCCCTGCGCCCATTGCAGATGATCACTCCAACAACAAAGCGCCGCCCACGCGTCGCACAGCGAAGTACGTCAACGTACTCACCTTGCCTTGGAGCTCGTCATGGTTACCACTGCAACATCCTGCGCCCCGCTTATCGAAAAACACACGATTGGATACGTGCCCCCGGAAGATCGCCATGGAAAGGTAAGAGACCTGTTCACCCTGTGGTTCGGCGGCAACATCGCGCCGCTGCCCATCGTCACCGGCGCGTTGGGTGTGCAACTGTTTCACTTGAACCTGGTGTGGGGCATCGTCGCCATCCTCGTCGGCCACCTGGTCGGCGGCGTGCTGATGGCGTTGCACTCAGCCCAAGGCCCGCAGATGGGCATCCCGCAAATGATTCAGAGCCGCGCCCAGTTCGGCTCCCTCGGCGCACTGCTGGTGGTGGTGATCGCCGGCGTCATGTACATCGGCTTCTTCGCCTCCAACATCGTGCTGGCCGGTAAATCCCTGCACGGCGTGGTCGACAGCGTGCCCGTGCCGGTCGGCATCGTCATCGGCGCCATCGGTTCCGGGATCATCGGCATCATCGGCTACCGCTTCATCCACGTGCTCAACCGCATCGGCACCTGGGTGCTCGGCGCCGGCATCGTGCTGGGTTTCGGCTACATCTTCACCCACGTGCAAACCACGGACTTTTTGACCCGTGGCAGTTTCAACATTTCCGGTTGGCTGGCCACCGTGTCTCTCGCGGCGCTTTGGCAAATCGCCTTCGCACCCTACGTGTCGGACTACTCCCGTTATCTGCCGGCCGACGTCCCCGTGGCGTCCACCTTCTGGACCACCTACCTGGGCTCGGCCCTTGGCTCCAGCCTGGCCTTCATCTTCGGCGCCGTCGCCGTGCTCGCCACCCCGGTCGGCATGGACACCATGGACGCCGTCAAACTCGCCACCGGCGCCATCGGCCCACTGATGCTGGTGCTGTTTTTGCTCAGCGTGATCAGCCACAACGCTCTTAACCTCTACGGCGCGGTGCTGTCGATCATCACCTTGGTGCAGACCTTTGCGTATCGCTGGATTCCTACCGCCAAAAGCCGTGCGGTGATCTCGATTCTCGTGCTCGCTGCCTGCGCGATGGCGGCGGTGTTTGCCTCCAAAGACTTCATCGGCCACTTTGTCGACATGGTGCTGGTGTTGCTGGTGGTACTGGTGCCGTGGACGGCGATCAACCTGATCGACTTCTATGCGATTCACAAAGGCAAGTACGACATCGCCTCGATCTTCCGCGTGGATGGCGGGATTTACGGCAAGTACAACCCACAGGCGCTGCTGGCGTATGCCATCGGGATTGCAGTGCAGATTCCGTTTATGAATACGCCGCTGTATGTAGGGCCGATTTCCGCACACATCAATGGCGCGGATTTGTCCTGGGTGGTGGGGTTGGTGGTGACCTCGCCGTTGTATTTTTGGTTGGCGAGTCGCGACAGTGCGTATAAGCGACGCATGGAGGGGGGCAAGTTGGTGGGTGGGGTTTGAGGTAACAGGCTGACGTATTTTTAGAGCACTGAATGGACCATCCCTATCGTGGCTTTGCGGCTGCGGTATGGGTGGTTTTTTCGTTTGGGCTGGGGTTGCAGGAATGAAGGCTGTGCGAGCGCGCTTGCGTGGCGTTTGATTAGCCCGTTGAGGGGTGGTGGCCAACGATGACCTTAGTTCGATCCGATGGGTGGTTCAGTCTGGCAACGCCGCTGAAACGCAGCCGGCTGCTTAGTCTGCTTTGGGCCATATGTTGCCACTCGTGAGGGGTTCTTTCGACATAACAACGGCGACTGGCGCGACAACTTTCCATTTAACCCTAATGGCTCCCGAGCCGAAATGGAGTAGCATTCCCTCCATCAGCTTGGTTTAAACAGATTGTTTTTCGGATCAGGGTCGCATTGTGGAAAAGCTAAAACGCCTTCAAAGCGGAATAGAAGGGCTCGATGCTCTGCTCAAGGGCGGATTGGTCGAGGGTGCTTCATATATTATTCAAGGACGCCCAGGGTCTGGAAAAACGATCCTTGCCAATCAGCTTGGGTTCCATCACGCGAACAATGGGGGCCGGGTTCTGGTCGCCACGCTGCTGGCAGAGTCACATGACCGTCTTTTTCAATTTCTTTCTACGTTGAGCTTTTTTGATTCATCCAAAGTCGGTGCCGAAATTCAATTTGTCAGCGCCTTCGACACGCTGGAAAACGACGGTCTGGATGAAGTCGTCAAGCTGCTTCGGCGTGAGATAAGCCGCCAGAAAGCCACGGTGATGGTAGTAGACGGGCTGCTCAACGCGCGCTCTAAAGCCGACTCGCCCATAGACACCAAAAAATTCATTTCAGAACTGCAAGGGCACGCCGCCTTCGCCGGTTGCACGGTGCTGTTTCTGACCAGCTCCCGACTTGATGACGGAAGCCCTGAGCACACCATGGTGGATGGCGTCATCGAGATGGGCGAAGAGCTGTATGGCACTCGCTCGGCGCGTCGTATCCACCTGCGTAAAACCCGTGGCAGCGGAGCAATGACCGGTCTTCATGAGTGCGAGATTACCGAGCATGGCTTGGTGGTTTATCCCCGCCTCGAAAGTCTTTACAGCCACCCGTCCTCCCCCGACAGCGCCGACATGACGCGCATCGCCAGTGGCGTTGATTCACTGGATGGCATTTTGGGCGGAGGCCTTTACAGTTCCAGTGTGTCTCTTGTCATAGGGCCCTCCGGGATTGGTAAAACGACGCTGGGCCTGAAGTTTCTGTCCGAGTCGACGGTGGATATGCCAGGGCTGCATTTTGGCTTCTACGAGAGCCCACAACGGTTGCGGCTCAAGGGCCAGTCACTGGGTATCGATATCAAAGCCATGGAAGACAGCGGCGCGCTGAGCATTGCCTGGCAGCCAACCACCGAAGGCCTGCTGGATGGGCTGGGCGCACGACTGCTGAGCATCGTTGAGGAAAAGGGCATCAAGCGCCTGTTCATCGATAGCCTCAGTGGCATGACGCGAGTCTCGACAAATCCGGCGCGGATTACTGACTTCTTCAGCGCCCTGATGAACGAGCTGCGGTCCAGGGGCGTGACGGTATTTGCATCCTGGGAAATGCGCGATCTGTTTGGCTCCGAGGTCAGCGCACCGAGCTCTGACCTGTCCAGCATCGTCGATAACCTGATGCTGATGCGGTTCTCTGAGAATCGGGCTGAACTAAGCAGGACGTTATCCATTCTTAAGGTACGAGATAGCGCTTATGACCCCTCGCGATTTGAGGTCGTCATCCAAGATCAAAATGTTTTTCTGAGAAAGGCTTCAAGACATGAACCTTCAGTTATCACTGAGTCATCACCTGGTTCAATTTCTTAAGCTTTCGAGTGGGTTGAACTAACATGACCACCATTCTGGTCGTCGACGACGAGTATTTGATCGCTGATATTCTCAGCTTCGCGCTGGAGGATGAGGGGTTCATGGTGGTAACGGCCAGCAACGGTCGAAAAGCACTCGAGGTGCTGGACAGAGAACGCCCTGCCCTGATCAT
The DNA here is from genome assembly GCF_007713445.1 of Pseudomonas sp. RGB. Lineage (NCBI taxonomy): Bacteria > Pseudomonadati > Pseudomonadota > Gammaproteobacteria > Pseudomonadales > Pseudomonadaceae > Pseudomonas > Pseudomonas sp. RGB. The sequence continues at coordinate 58,580 of NZ_VMSH01000019.1, forward strand.
TACCGACTTCATGATGCCGGTGATGGACGGCCAGGAGTTCGCCACCGCTGTCCGCGCCCTTCCTTCAGCTAATCATTTACCGATCATTTTGATGAGCGGCGCTCAGGCGCACATTGGCATGCAGCGATCGGACTTGTTTGATGTTGTGTTGCCAAAGCCCTTCAATATCGATTTGATCATTGCCGAAGTCAGGAAGCTGTTGTCCTCTGATCAATCAGTCGTTCTCTGAGGCATGACGTGGGTGGGCATTGAACATATTTGCCCGCCCAGTTGCCTTTAACTGAAGCTGACCATCGCACTGCAAGGTTATAAGCGGCGTAGAACGACACGCGGCAGGCCAGGTGAAGTCTGCGACGCTTTGTCTGAGAACTTAAAATGGACTGTGTCGACATGAGTTGTCAGGTGGCATCCGCCAAGTAGTAAAGGATGTACCCGCAATACATAAGCGCACCGGCCGCCACCTCTGCGTCAAGGCACGTTTTGAGTGCATCCTCATCAGCAAAACCGTACGCCGACAACTTGTCGCCTGCAAAATCAGCAAGTCGCCACACGTCGAAGCCATCGATCTCACCGTGGGCCCCGAAGTCGAAGTCCACCGTGCCCGTGGGGAGGCTGACCGCGCAGCCGTAGCCGTGCTTGAAGTAACGAATGCCGCCTTCAAGCTCGCCGTGCTGAGGAATGTTATTTACCACCCAATCCATATTCGTCGCGGGCAGCGGGATGCCAGACCGCTGCATCATGGCTACTGCAACGCCGACGCTTGCCTGGTAGTCGCTGATCAAAATGGCGAGTTGATTATTCATACCGTCTCACTGTTATAGATGCCCGTGATGGTCAGAAAAATAGTTGGCCCGTTCGGTAGTGTTGGCGCTCGATAGCAACCCTGTGCGTTCAGGGTGTGAACCGCGCCCGAACTGTTCAAGTTTGACTTCACACTCATCAACAATCAGGGCATTTTCAGGCAACAAACCTATTCAATAAGCTCGACGACATTTTCACCTATCACGGTAATTCCATCTGCCCTGTTCGATACCGGCAATCATCAGGCCGCGCTGACAAACTTCCTTCAAGAAGCTCCATGCGCAGCGCCTGGATAGGGGATTCAAAGCGCCCGCTTCGCCCGCACGCTTGTATCAGATCGGCCTGTCCACAACCCGTGCATTCCAGACGTCCCGATAGCGCTCGCGCCAACCCGGGCTGCCTTGATCCAGCCACGCCAGTGTCGCCTCGATCGTATCCGCGCTGATGACGAAGTGATTGATATGCTCGGCAATCCGTTCCTGCGACAGGTGCAGCATGTCCAGGTAGGCATTGAAGCCGTCCGCCAACACCACGTACTCATCGCCTTGCTGGCGACGCCCCGTCCATGCGGGTAAACCCGCGACCATCGCGCCCACGTCCTGACGGCCCTCGCGCAGGTCAAGCAGCAACAGGCTCGCACCGCCATCGCGGCCGATCGGCAACACCCCCGTAGCCGGGAAGCCAGGTTGCTTGCGCAGTTGCTCCAGTTCATAAGGGTTGGATTCATAGCCTTCGCCGGGCTGCAGCCCATACAGCGAAAAGCTCAGCAACTCCTTATCGCCATTACTCATAGTGGCCAGCACGTCGTAATCCACGGTGCCGCCGTTGCACACCTTGAGAAACTGCCGGTAATCGTCCGGCAGGCGTGCACCGAGCAGCGCCTCCAGGTGCGAGATGGTCTGCTCGGAGGCGCCTTCACGGGTGTCGTCAAGAATCAATCCACGGTAGTCAGTCATCGAGGGCTCGCAAAACCTTAGTAAAAATCATAATAAAGTGCCCATTCACCGGTTTCGATGTGCTTCCAGAACATCAGGCTCCCACTGTGGACGACGTTCAGATTGATCTTCGCGTCGGACGAAATCTGGAACACAAACTCGAAGCCTTCACCCGGATCAACACCCGGCTGGCAGAACGAGGGGTAACCGCCGATCTTGTGTTCGTAGGTGTGGGTGACCAGGTCGTAATAGCTGGGCACCTCGCCCGCGCGTACCAGCGTAAGTATGGCTTGCTCAAGGTCGGCCGGCACACCGCCGCCATCCCACAGTGGAAAGTCCTCCAGCACCGCTTGCGCGTTGAGTGGGAAGGGTTTGAGAAATGAACCGTCCACCCGCAGCGCCTTGCGAACCAACACATCATCCGCCGCATATTCACGGATAACCCAGTTGTTCCCCATCGGCTCAAAGGGCTCGGGAAGCGGATTAGACATAAACACCGTCAGCACACGAACCCCTTCCAGCAGCGGGCTGCTGAAGGGCATGGCGGGCAGAAAAAATTGCGCATAGGGGAGCAATGGCTGCCCCGCCTGATTGGTCGGCACGCCTTCATCAGGTCGGAACAGAAAGACATCGCCCAGCCAGCTTTCTTCATCGGTGCCAGAGGGACGAAAGCCGCCAGCAACGAACTTCACCGCAGGGCGGGCCAGTCGTTGCTTGATAAGTTGAATGTCCATGGCGATGTAAACCGTCCTTTTTGCGACTCACGTGACAAGCGTAAAGGCCGCAGATTAGCAGTGTGAGCGAGTGGATGCCTGTGCAGTTTGTGAGCACGCTTGGACGAGTTGAGCGTGTTCGGGTATTGAATTTCGGCTGGCATTGGTTCGCCATGAGACCGTCCCGGGTCATCGATAGGATAATCAGCACCTTGGGCGGGGCGATAGGCGTGTTGAATTAAAAGCCATTGGTTACTAGGGCTGACTACTGATCCCGTTCTCTTAGCAAGTGGGGGCAAGGTTCGGTTTTGGCGATGGCTGCCGTTCGCGACTGGCAGCTTGCGGCCAAAAGCGGCCACTCCACGTGATCGGCAACATCACTCGAACATTGCGTACGTCTCCTACATACGCCATCTTATTGGGTTATTTCACTAAAAACTCGCAAGGAGCTAAGAATGATAAATTGCAGGCGTTCAGCGAAGCGAACACTGGCTCTAACTTTAATGTTAATTTGGTGTCTAGGGGGAGTATCAAATGCAAATCAAGCACCTTCCGTTTTACCATCTACAAGCGAACCCCCAGTTATAACCACAGAGATTGGCAAGAGCATCTCATCGATATCGCCGGGTGACTTTGGAGCAAGCAAAAGAGGGTTAGCTATCGAGACTGAGCTGAAGATATTAAAGGAAAAAAACACACTAATTTCTGATTTTCAGAACTCGCTAATATCAATCGTTATTTGGTCTCTTAGTGCTGTAGTTAGTGTCGTGATTTTGTTGGTTGGCGCCAGCCTCTTCACCAACTTCAAGTTGCATGAAAAAGATGTGCAACGAATACAGACTGACTATGATGCAAAAATAAAAATATTTCGATCTGAGGTGGAAGCTAGCCTTGCTAAGGCAGGCCAAGAGATGGTGAACACACAAGAGGCAAGGAGTCAGCAAGATCTAAACAGAATGCTGGATCAAGCTGCCCAAGTGAGGTCGCAGTTTGAAATTGTTAGACTTTCGCTTGAGGAAAAATTTGACCAATTGCTCTCAGGTACGATGAAATTTGAGGCAAAGTTAGATAGCGTCGAAAAAAACCAGATCGCTTTGAGGGCAGAACTTCGTAAGGCGGAAACACAGATTTGGGAAATCAAAAAAATCCCCGCAAATGTGTTAATTTCTTCTTTACAGGGCTTAGATGCGGCACTAGCTTCCGGGGATAAATGGCGAATCGAAGACTTTTTCAAACAGATAAAGCATGTAATTAAATCGGATTTTATTGAACTAAGAGGTGATCTGGATAAGGAGCTGCAGCAGTTTATTGAAAATCGGCTAATTAAATTCGAAAGTGAATACCCGGAACATGTAAGTGAGATTAGGCAGCTAATCGTTGAGTTTTCTTATTTAAATGATGGCTTGAGCTGACTAGGGTGCCGGTCACTGGTGCATCTTTTATAGGTCTGCGTTTTTTTGGAATAAGTCTCTCTGTCAATCAGGTGAGTGAGCTAAAGCCAGCAAATGCTTTCGGGGGTGAATCGCCCCTAGCTTAGTAGACGTTTCGAGTGTCAGCTTCTGGCCGATTGCTGCCTGTCTAAAGAAAGCAAACGAGCCATAGCGATCCTCCGCAGTAGGCAGCAAGTAGTCTAATAGACTAACGATAGGAGCGGGAACCTCAGGTGAGGCGATAGTGGTAACTGAGTCAACTCGGCATCTGCGCCACCAGCAAGCAAAGCTGTGGCTGAGTTAGAATCTGCTACCTGACACATCAGGTTCCCTGAGAACAATGATGAATACAGATCTTACTGAAGAAGAGATGCGCCGGTCGTTATTTGGGCAAACCGAACTACCTGAGTCAGCATCTCAATCGCACCAACAGGACATCGCCCAGGAAGCCGCGACAGTACAGCAGATTAAAGCTGCAAAGAAGAAAGTCTCCAAAGGCTTTACCCCTAGGCTCAAGGTGAATCTGCGGGTGAGCAACGAGTTTGAGGGTAAGACATTCGAGATCGTTCATGAGGCCGATACTTTGAGTACCCTACTGGCAGAGCAGGAGGCCACCAAGATAGCCAGGAAAAAATTCAGGTATGTAGAGGATGTATCGGTAAAGTCAATGTAACGCACATATTTTCGCGGGCGCGTCGAAAGGCAGCTGTCGGGCAGGAGCGGACATTTGGATCAAACCCCGAAATCCGGGGCGGTTCGGCCACCGCTTTGTCGGCCGTAAACGACTGCGTTCGGCTACAAAAAATGTACAGCCTGACCCACGATTCCATTCGACGAACACGTCAAATTGGGTTTATAAATAAACATGCGTTCAGGCCACATATAAAAACCAGGAAGACATTATGATAACGGGGATAGGAAAGATTAAAGGGCTTGGTGTTTATCAGAACTATACCAAACCAGTCGGAACTCAAAATTTTGCCAGCAAAAACCTTATTTACGGATGGAATTATTCAGGCAAGACCACACTTTCACGCTTATTTGCTCAGTTGGAGTCAAAAACCCAAAATCCGGATCTTAATGGCTGCGAATTTAGTTTTGAAACTGCCGAACAGACAATTAACGAAAAGAACTTTCAACAATGCGAGCTTACCGTTAGAGTATTTAACTCAGACTTCATTCGTCAAAATATACATTTCGAAGGAGGCGGATTTAATCCAATTCTGATTTTGGGCAAAGATTCTGAGGAAGCAGAAAAGAAAATTGAAAAACTCAACGCACGCATTGGGCGTTCCACATCTACCCAAAAAATCATTAACTCTAAATTCGACGCACTCAAAGCTGAGATTGCTAGAGCAAAGACTTCAGCAGCTGAAAATATAAGGCAAGTCCTTAAAGTCACTCCCTATGACGCTCGACATCTAGGAAATGATGTAAGCATCGTCGGTGTTCTTGACTCGCAGACTTTGTCGGATGAAGATCTCGCCTATAACTTTGAGCTAGCTGTCACTCCGGATAGTAAAAAGCCGAGCACAGTTGAGCTGGTCTTCGGCAAGCCTTCCATTGAAGCTATATACAAGGAAGCGTCCAATGCTCTAGCTGCCACACCGAGCTTTTCAAATACAATCAAGCATCTTGAAGATAATCCCGCAATTGAGCGCTGGGTGGAAAATGGTTTGCACATACATCCCGCTGCGGGTACCTGTGAGTTTTGCGGGAATAAAGTAACTCAAGCTAGACTTGAAATATTCCTAGCCCATTTTTCAAAGGATCTTGCGGATCACAAAAATAGCGTGGAGGCTTTACTTTCCAAAATCCGAGCAAGCGAATTTACGCTCGTCTTGCCCAATGAGGCTCAGTTTAATAATCAATATCGAGATGCCTATCGTAACGCCGCAGAGCCACTTCCCCACGCAATAAAATGTTTCAATCAGGCTGTGAATACGCTAGCCAAGGATGTTCAAAGCAAGATTGAAAATTTACGTAAACCACTAGTTCCTGCGGTTCTCGCTCCTGACCTGTCGGAGACAATTACCCAAGCCATACTGGCGGTTAATGCTGTAATTAAAATCAATAATGAGCTTGCGGAAAATTTTACTAAAGCCAAAGCCGAAGCCCATCAAAAGGTTAAAAATCATTACATCCAGCAATTCATTGACAAACAAGAGACCTCTGGACTTGAGCGAAAAAAAGATCGCCAAGTCAAGCGATCCGAACGCTTGAGAGCATATAGCACACACCTTCAACTTTTGATAAAAAAACTTCAAGTCCTTATTAGTCACGCCCAACGCGGTAGAGAAAAAATTAACGATCGGCTAGCTTCCATGCTTGGCAATACAGCCGTCCAGATAAACGTTGTTGCTGATGCTGCGGGTCAAGAACGATTCCAGCTTGTAAGAAAAAATGGTCATATAGCCAAAAACCTCAGCGATGGTGAACGGACAGCCATTGCTTTTTCTTACTTTATAATAAAGCTACAAGAACTAAGCCCTGAAAAATTTAAAGATTCAGTCGTTTATATCGACGACCCTATTTCAAGTCTAGATGGGAATCATATATACCAAATCACCTCGGCAATAAATGAGATTTTTTTTCAAAAAATACAAAATGCACAAGGCAGCGAAACATGGGCGACAACATGTAAACAATTATTCATCTCAACTCACAGCTTTGAGTTTTTTAACTTATTAAGAGAGTTAAAGCCAGATGGAGGCAACCACGCTAGACTTTACCTGATCAATCGAATAAATGACGATTGTTCAAGTTTTGGAAATATGCCTAAATCGCTGTCGAGCTATGGCTCTGAGTATCACTTTCTATTTGAAAAAATATACCGTTTCCACGAAACCGAGGACAAAGCCAATATTGAACTCCTTATGCTACCAAATGCAGTCCGGCGTTTCGTTGAACTCTACACCTATTCTAGAATCCCCAGTACCCAAAGAGAAACCGTAGATCAAAGAGCAAGTGAATTATTCGGCAAAGAAAAATCCAAGTCAATCCTAAAGCTTTTACATACTTTCAGCCATGGAAATACAATTGATCGCCTGGCGGGTAACAATGAATTAATATTCCTACTGGAGCAAACGGTGAAAGATCTATTTGAAGAAATTCAAAATAGGGATCAGCGCCACTGGAGTGCTTTAATAAAGTCGTTGCCGTAGCGCTGCTATTACTTTAATTATCATCTTATTTTTAGACGATTAGCCACCGCATTTAATCGAAAGCACCTAGAGTTAAATGTTAGCTTCTGGCCGTTTGCGGCCGTTAACGTCCGACGAATCCTCGGCTATTTGCGCCCGAATGTGCCAGGAGTCAACCAGCCAGTTCCGCCAATAATGTGGACAATCTTGCTGACAAACGTCGAAGAAAACGACAGGCTAAATAGAACGCAAATGGATGAACACGTTCGTGATCCAGCAAAGATTTCCTACATGATGGATTGGCTCGAGGTGTGTTACATCCTCTCGGTTGCACCCTGGCCAACAGCACCTTATAGTTCGCCCCGTCGCCGACCTCGGTCAGCGATCGGGTTTCGCAGCCCTACCTAAATAGAATCAACCTGCACAGTCATCAGACCCTCAGGCGGAGCCCGCCTGCGTCTTGTTTATGGCGGCTGTGCGTGGGAGACCTTCGGGTCTGCCGGGGGTGATTCTTCCTGGTCTGCGAACCCGCGCACAGTTGCCACCCAGACTGTTTCGCAGCAGCAAGGTGGCAGTTCTTTTTACCCAAAATAGAATCGAACCTTATGACTAATCAACACCCGCCCCGCCGCTTCACCCCCATGTCCCAAACCGCAACCGAATACCCTGTCCTCCTCATCGACAGCGACGCCCCGCTCAGCGAGCTCCACGCTTGCGCCAGCGAACGACTCAACGCCGCCCTCGCCTACCTGCACCTGATGGCCTGCTCCAATGTGTCCGACTATGCCGAGCACGACATCAATACCGTCGCCAATACCGCCAGGATCATGGTGCAGGATGTGGCAGATGTGTTTTCGGTGATTGAGAAGCGCGGGTTTGATGTGCCTGCTGTGGCTTGACGAGAGGTGAGTTGTGAGAAAACCCGCTTCGGCGGGTTTTCTGGTTTTCGGCGGTCGGTTCAAGCCCACCTTTTTGTAGTGAGCGGGCTTGCCCCGCGTTGGGTTGCGCAGCAGCCCCGAAACCAGTCCCTCAATTTGCCTGGCGTACCGCGTTTGTTTTGACTGGGGCTGCTTCGCAGCCCAACGCGGGGCAAGCCCGCTCGCCACAATCCGTGTCAGGCCCTTGATGTTTCTTTATGATGTGGCCTTTCGCTTAACGTCCCAGGAAATACCCATGCCCGCCCTCACCTTCCGTAACGCCCTCCGCGCCGATGCCGCGCGCTGCTTTGAAATCGAAATCAGCGCTTACGAAGGCGATGAGGCCGCGACCCTGGAGAAAATCGCTACGCGCATTGCGCAGTACCCCGAAGGCTTTTTGATCCTGGAGGCGGATGGCGAGGTGGTGGGGTTTATCAACTCTGGCTGCGCCCATCAGGTGGTGATGTCGGACGAGGCGTTCAAGGAGTTGGTGGGGCATTCGGGCGAGGCGCCGAATGTGGTGATCATGTCGGTGGTGGTTGACCCGGCGCAGCAGGGCAAGGGCTATTCCAAGCGGTTGATGACCGAGTTTGTGCAGCGCATGCAGGCCATGGGCAAGCAGACGATTCACTTGATGTGCAAGGAGCAGCATGTGCCGTTGTACACGCGCATGGGTTACAGCTATGTGCAGCCTTCGCCTTCTGACCATGGCGGGATGGCGTGGCATGAAATGGTGATGGCGCTCTAACCAAGGGAGTTTGCGGTGATGACTGCTTTGCGTATTGAAATCAGCGACCGACCCAACCCCGACGCCGAGCGCCTGCTCGGCGACGGTCTCGCCGCGTTCAATGAAGCCATCACCGGTGCCAACGACCGCCAGCCACTGACGGTGCTGGTCAGAGATCCGGACAGCCGGCAGATCCTCGGCGGCATCACCGGCAAAACCTCCTTGGGCATGGCCTTTCTCGACCTGTTCCACTTGCCCGATGCCCTGCGCGGCTCGGGCTTGGGCAGCCAATTGCTGCAAGCCTTCGAAGATGAAGCCCGGCGCCGGGGTTGCTTGAGTGCGGTGCTGTACACCCTCAGTTTTCAGGCACCGGCGTTTTACCAGAAGCAAGGGTGGGTGCGGTTTGGCGAGGTGCCGTGCATGCCTGCGGGCAGCAGCCGGGTGTTTTTGTCTAAGGCGCTTTGATGGTTTGCCAGTCGAGGCCGGCAAAGTGTTGCGTAAATTCGAGTAGCTCGCGGTCGATGGCTTCGGCATGCCCATGCACCCCGCTATCCGCCAGGCCGTACGCATCATCAAAATACCCGCACGTCTGCAGGGTGCCGGGTAAGTCGTAGCCTGACCGGACCCATAGGCGATAGACGCCCTCGGCCAGGCGTCGCCCGAAGGCGGGGTCGCGGAGAAGTCGGCTGTGCGCAACCGACAGCACATAAGGCAGCATTTCGTCTTCGGTCATGGCCGGCGCGGCGACTTGCAGTAGCTGCCCCATGACCGCCTCGCGACTCGACCTGGTCATGAGCGCGAGTTCTATCAGCGCATACGGAGGGTGCTGCAGTGTCGCCAATGTCGCATCCGCCCATTGAATCACCGCGGCCACATCGATAACGCCGATGTCCAGGGCGCCCCTGAGGTAGGCGACGGTAACACCCAAGGCTGCTTCAGCCTCGCTCATCATTCACCCGCCGGCGCTCAGGGCTTTACCAAACAACCGGTTCTCGTGGGTTTCCCCCTGGAACGTATAGGTCGGCGAGCCCAGCAGTTCGTAGCCGCGCCGCGGGTAAAAACCCAGTGCCCGTTCATTGCCGACCCACACCGTGGCCCACAGCAGTGAAGCCCCGGCCAGCGCTGCGTGTTGCTCGGCCGCTTGCAGCAGTTGATAGCCGATACCCCGGCCGGTGAAGCGCTCCTGGATGTACAGGCGTTGTAGCTCGGCAACGTTGGAGGATGGAAGCATTGCGTGCTCGGCGCGCAGTTTGACTTGAGCAAAACCGACGAGGTGGCCGTTGGTTTCTGCCACCACCAGGGCGCAGCCGGGTTCGGTCATCAGCCGCGAGATGGTAGCCGGCGCAAAGGCTTGCAGCGCTTCGGTGGCGATGGCGCTGCGAATGCCTTCGGTCGCGTAGGTGTCGAGAAATACCTGCATGCCCAGCACGCCGATGCATAGGGCATCCTGGGGGCTGGCAGCGCGAATCTGGATGGGCGAAGACGATGTCATGTGCGGCTCTAGGGCTGAAAACGGCGTAAGCAGGGTTTTAGCATAAATGGACCTTGGCCGGCGTATTCCATACGCCAATGGGACTTCCAGGCTGACGGCCCTGGCGGTCTGTGTAATGATCGCCCTTCGTTCCTCAAGGGATGGAGCCACCGCCATGTCGCTGAACACCTCTGCTGACCCCGCGCAAGCGCCGCGCTTCTGGCGTGATGAGCGTTTGCCGTTCATCGAAGCGCGGACCATCGCCGACGGACGCAAGGTCACTTATACCCGTCACGCCCACGAGCATTTTTCCATCGGTGCAATCACCACCGGGCGCAGTTATTACCACTACGGCGCGCAGACGTTTGAGATCAGCGCCGGCACGGTGGTGTTGATGAACCCCGGCGATGTGCATGCGTGCAATCCGATCTACGACCAGCCTTGGTCGTATCACATGATTTACCTCGACACGCCTTGGCTGACCGACCTGCAATACCAGCTGGGTTTCAGTACCGATCAGGGTTATCGGCCGTTCAACACGCCCCACACCCGCGATCCGGTGCTGTTCAACGGTCTGATCGAGCTGTACGCAATGCTGTTGGATGAGCACGCCGAACTGCTGCAAAAACAGAGCGCACTGGTGAGTTTTTTTACTGAGGTGCAACAGCGTTTGAACCCTTCGTTGACACCGGTGCGGGAGATCAACCACAAGCTGGAGCGCGCCGCCGAGTACATCCGCGCGCACTGCACCGAGGCGTTGAAGCTCGAAGAGATTTGCCTGGCGGCCGAGCTGTCGCCGTCGTATCTGATCCGTGCGTTCAAACAGTATTACGGGCTGACGCCGCATGCCTTTCTGGTCAACCGGCGTATCCAGTTTGCCCGGACGCAATTGCGCAACGGCGCGTTGATCGCTGATGTGGCGCTGGCGGCAGGGTTTGCCGACCAGGCGCATTTTCAGCGCGCGTTCAAACAGCATTTCGCTGCTACGCCGGGGCAGTACCGCGACTTGCTCAAGCCATCAGCAAATAACCCACACTGGCCACCAGCAACGCGGCCATTGAGCGGTTGAACAGGCGTACGCCTTGCGGGTTGCTCAGGTAGCGTCGCAAGAACGTCCCGGCGTATGCCCAGCACGCCACCGACAGGTAGCAGATCACCAGGTAGAGCGCCGCGAACAGCCACACTTGGCCCGCGTCGCCGTCCGCCACAAACAACCCCATCCCTGCCACACAGGCCAGCCAGGCTTTGGGGTTGAGCCATTGCATGATCGCGCCGTAAAGCATCGACGGCGCGGTGGCGGTGCCGTCGGCGTCGAGCCGGCCATCGTCCACCGCCAACTTCCAGGCCATGTACAGCAAAAACGCGACACCGCCCCACTGGATCAACTGGGTCAGGATCGGCCAGCGCACCAGCACTTCATGCAGGCCCAGGCCGATCAGCACCAGCAGCAGGGTGAAGCCGACGGCGGCGCCGAACACGTGTTTCTGGCTGGCGGCAAAGCCGAAGCGCGCGCCGGAGCTGAGCGCGACCACATTGACGGGGCCCGGCGTGATGGAGGTGGCCAGGGCGAAGGCGGCCATGGAGAGGATCAAGCTCATTGCAGTTCCTTTTTGTTATGCCAAGCGAAGATGGCACCACGGTAAACGACCCACTGAACGCGGTATTGAACAAAATGCCCCTGAGCCTTGGATGCATTGATCCATTACCCGCGGTGAAGGGCCCGGGTTTGTGCAATGCCGCACTGTTGGGCTTCCTCGACAGCAAATAGACCCTGTACCCTGTCGGCGCGCGCCAATTGCGCGCCCACAATGACCCGCCATCAGGACGCTAATGCCCAACCCCATTCCCCGCCGGCGCGATGCCGCCGTCACCCGCGAAGCCATTGTGTTGTCTGCGCGCAAAGCGTTTGCCCTATCCGGCTACGATGGCACCGGGCTGGGCGAAATCGCCGCCGGCGCGCGGGTCACCGTGATGCTCGTCAACCGCTACTTCGCCTCCAAGGAGCAGCTGTTTGCCGAGGTGATCGCCCAGGCGCTGGCCAGCCCGTTCCCCCTGACGCAAGGCAACCTGAGCTCGGCAAATTTCGGTCGTACCCTGGCGACCGCGCTGGTCAGCATCACCGAAACCGGCAGCACGCCACTGGAAGGTTTCCTGATCATGCTGCAGTCGGCATCGAGCAAACGCGCCGCCATGATTGGCCGCGAGCACCTGGAAAATGGCCACCAGGCAACCCTGGCCGCCGCGCTCAAGGGCGCGCATCACCAGGAGCGCGCAGCGTTGATGTTGGCGCTGGTGTCAGGCGTTCAGGTGATGCGCCAGATGCTCGAGTTGTCGCCGCTGGCCAAGGCCGACCCGCAGGTGTTGATCGACTTGCTGACGCCCCTGTTCCAGCAACTGGTGGATGGCCAACCCGCCTAGCTCACCTGCGTGACGATGTCGTCAACGCCCAGCGCACCGACATGCTCAGACTCGGTACGCCTCGCCCCCTTGGGCCAATGTGGCGAGCACCGGCATCAGCGCGCGTCCTTTGTCGGTCAGTTGATATTCACTGTGCGCCGCTGTCCACCGACAGCGCGGCCTACCTCACCCGTTGATCAACGAGAAGTGCGCGCCGACTCGACTGGGGATTATTTGATGAGAAACGACACCCGCCTCGCGCGCATGCTGCATGTGCTGATCCATATGGGCCGCCATGAAGAGCGCGCCACCATTGGCCTGTCCACCGACCACCCGCAGTGCCTGGTGGAACAGGCCGTAAACGCCGCCCTGGCGGATGATTTTGACCAGCGCTACCGCGTCGCAATGGCGCCCTGAGCGCTTACAAGCCGCGATTGCGCAACCACTGCAAAAAGCCTTTTTTGACCGGCACCACCGGCGCTTCCTGGGTCATGGCCTGCGCTGCGTGCACGCGAAAATCCAGCAGCGCCTTCATCGCTTCGCTGATGTCATGCCGCGCGTCCAGGCAGGGTTTGAGGTATTCCTTCTCGATGCGGTACAGGGTGCAGAAAGTCTTGGCGGAAAAGTCCGCCAGCGTCGCCTGGTCGGACAGAATCCCCGCCTCGCCAATCACTTCGCCCGGCCCCATGCGCCCGGCTTCGAATTTGTGACCGCCCTTGATCAGCATCACCGAGACCACACCGGACTCGACGATAAACAAATGATCGCTGACCTCCCCCGCCGGCAGGATCATCTCGCCAGCGCGATAGGTGTGCAGCGTCATGTTCTGGCTGAAGGTGTCCTTCTCCTCTTGGCGCAGCGTGGAGAAAATCGACGAGCGCTCCAGCAACGCGCGTGCGCCGGACAACGCCGGCGGCGCGCCGCTTTCGGTGGCGGACAGCAACCCCACACCCGCCGCCTGCAGGTGCCTGAAAGCCAAATCGTAAAGCTGGTTGCGCACTTCGCGCTTGAGGGTCATGGCCGGCACAAAGCCGCTGATTTCGTACTCGACGCCGCCACTGGCGGAGGTCTTGAACGCCACGCTCGGCGCCGGGTTGGCCAGCAGCGGCCGGCACCCTTGCATCGCGCGCTCGAGCGCCTCGATCACGATTTGCGGGCGCGCATGCGGGCTGACTTGCAGGCTGACGGCCAGGCCGAACATGTCGGCGGGGCGTGAAAAGTTGATGATCTTGGCCTTGGCCGCCAGGGAATTGGGGATCACCGCCATGCTGCCCTGGGAGGTCTGCAGGCGTGTGGCACGCCAGTCGATATCGGTGACGCGGCCTTCGGTGCCGTCGATGGAGATCCAGTCATCCAGCTGATACGGCTTGGTGGTGTTGAGCACGATCCCGGAAAACACATCGCTCAAGGTGCTTTGCAACGCCAGGCCGACGATGATCGCCACCGCGCCTGATGTGGCGAGTACGCCCTTGACCGGCAGGTCGAGCACGTAGGCCATGGCGGCGATGATCGCGATCAGGAAAATCACCGCGCCCATCAAATCCTGCAGCAAGCGCCCGCCATGGCCGACCCGTTGCATCATCACCGCACCGAGCAATACCGTCAGGGTCCGTGCGGCGAACAGCCACCAGCCGATCTGCAAGGCAGTAGCCGCCAGGTGCAAGGCGGTGTTGTCGGAATAGGGTGCGAGTTGCATGGGGTTCATGCCGTCGTTGAACAGCACGGCGCTGTACACGGCAAAGATTGCCAACCGCGCCGCCAGCTTCCAGTTGGCGAGGTTGACGGAAATCAGCCGCCACACGGCAATGTCGATAAAGATCAGCGCCACGGCGCACAACATCGGGTGATCAGCGATAAATGAGGGCATCCAGGCGACTCCAGGGCGAATGCTCAGAAGATCGCATGAATCGGTAATGCAGCAAACAAAATGTATTGGCAAGGGCTTGCTGTGGCGAGCGGGCTTGCCCCGCGTTGGGGCGCGAAGCGGCCCCGAAACCTGACGACTCAATTCAGCTGGAAAAAACGCGGTGACTGGTTTTGGGGCGGCTTCGCCACCCAACGCGGGGCAAGTTGGCTTGCCACAGCAAGCCAGCTCCCACAGGGTTTGCGGTGTGCAGTCAGACGTGCATTTGCCCGAAACGACCGGACTGGTAGTCGGCAAATGCCTGGTGGATTTCCTGCTCGGTGTTCATCACGAACGGACCATGGCCGACGATGGGTTCATCAATCGGTTCACCGCTGAGCAGCAACACCTTGGCATCGTCATTGGACTCCAGGGTGAGTTGATCACCGTCGCGTTCGAACAACGCCAGTTGCCCCTGGCGTGCCACTTCCTCGCCATTGACCAGCACGGTGCCACGCAGGATCACCAGCGCAGTATTGCGCCCGGCGTGCAGGTCCAGCGTGACCGCTTTACCGGCGTTGAGCCGCAAGTCCCACACGTCAATTGGCGTGAACGTACGCGCCGGCCCTTGAGTACCGGAAAATTCACCGGCGATCAGGCGCAATTGCCCGGCGTCATTGGCCAACGGCAGCACCGGAATGTCGCCGTCGACGATGGTCTGGTAACCGGCGTCGGCCATTTTGTCCTTGGCCGGCAAGTTGACCCACAGCTGCACCATTTCCAGCGCCCCGCCGCTGCGGGCAAAGGCTTCGGAATGGAATTCTTCATGAATGATGCCTCGCGCGGCGGTCATCCACTGCACATCGCCGGGACCGATCGTGCCGCCGGCGCCGGTGGAATCACGGTGCTCGACTTCGCCGTCGTACACGATGGTCACGGTTTCAAAGCCGCGATGCGGGTGTTGGCCTACACCGCGACGTTGTTCGGTGGGGCTGAAATCGGCGGGGCCGGCGTGGTCCAGCAACAGGAATGGGCTGATGTGCTTGCCCATCGCGTCGTAGGAAAACAGCGTGCGCACCGGAAAGCCGTCACCGACCCAATGGGCGCGGGGGCTGGTGTAGATGCCGATGATTTTTTTCATGGTGTACCTCCAAAGTGCCTACACCATAAGTCCGTCGGCCTCTGAACACTAGCCGGCAAAAGCAGCCCTGATCGTCCTACGTATAGGACAGTCCCTTGACCGGACGTTGGCGCAGCAGGTGGAACGCGACAAACGCCAACACCGCAAAGCTGGCCTCAATGACGATCATCGGCGTGGCACTGCCATCGCGCAAATGGCTCAGCAACAGGCCGCTGCAGGTCGCGCCAAACATCTGCGAAAACCCCATCAGCCCAGCGGCTAGGCCCGCACGGTGCGCGTTGGGCATTACCGCGCCCGTGACCGAGCCGGGGAGCACCAGGCCACCGCCCAGGGTCACCAGTGCCACCGGAAGGTCCAGGCCCAGCACCGACAGGCCGAACAGCTCGTAAATCAGCACCGCCGATAGGCCGCCGATGGCCACCAGTGTCACGCCCATCGGCACAATCCGCTGCGGCCCCAGGCGCATGATGTTGCGCCGGGTGTAGGTGGAACCGACGATCAGCATCGACACAATCACGCCAAAATTGATGCCGTACTCAAGGCTGCTGAAACCCAGCAGGTTGATAAACACTGCCGACGAACCCGCAATCACCGAGAACATCGCACCATAGGTGCACGCCAATGCCACGGCGTACGCCCGGTATTGACGACCCTTGAGCAAATCCAGGTATTGCCCGCCGAGGGTACGCCAATGGCCGGCCGTGGGATCGAGGCAGTGGTTGCTCTCGCGAAAGAACAGCACAGCCAACACCAGCACCACACTGCCGATGATCAGGGCCAAAACAATTGGCGCGTGCCAGCCCAGCAGCTTGATCAGCAGCCCGCCGATCATCGGCGCGACAACAATGGCGTAGAGCATGCCGATCATGGTCAGCGCCAGGGCCGGCCCCGCTTCGGCTTGCCATACATCACGCACCACGGTGCGCGCCAACACCAACGCGGCGCAGGCGCCGAGGCCTTGCAACACGCGGGCGGCAATGAATTGACCGATGTCGTTGACCAGCAGCATCGCCAAGGTCGCCAGCACATACAGCGCCAGGCCGCCGATCAGCACCGGACGACGGCCGATCCGGTCCGACAACGGCCCGAACAGCAATTGCCCGAGGCCGAATGCAGCTACAAACGCCGACAACGCCATCAGCGCCGAACCGGCTGGCGCCGCCAGCGCCTGCTCGATGGCGCCAAGGCCTGGGATGATCAATTGAGTCGACACTTCACCTAGCGCCGTAAGGGCCACCAGTAAAAACAACAAGCTTCGCGAGGGCGCCGGGGCGTTTGCCATGGGGAGTATCCGGGGGCTGGATTAATTTATATTTCGACCATAATATGCGTAAAAAATTATGTCCATAATTTTTTATTCACTGGTTATCCCGGAGCCCGTCATGACCCCTCTTCCCCTGCGTCTTCTCACGCCCCTGGCCCTGTTGATCCTCCTCGGTGGCTGCAACAGCAAGGCCGACACCGCCGCCGAAGTACCGCCGCCCCGCCCCGTGCTAGCGGCCAAAGTCGAAGCCGCCGGCACCCAGCAAAGCGCCTACACCGGCGTGGTGGCTGCGCGCACAGAAAGCGACCTGGGCTTCAGGGTTAGTGGCAAGGTCATAGACCGCAAGGTCGACCCCGGCCAGCACGTCTCCCGTGGCGACACCTTGCTGGTGCTGGACATCGGCGACTTCGAGCTGGCCCTGCGCTCGGCCAAGAACCGCGTGAACGCGGCCCAGGCGCAAGTGCGCCAGCGCCGCGATGATGAAAACCGCTACCAGCGCCTGGCCAGCACCGGCGCCGTGTCGCGGCAGATTTTCGACCAGTCGGCGACCAACCTGCGCGTCGCCGAAGCCGAGCTGGCTTCGGCGCAATCGGACGCCAGCCAGATCGAAAATCGCCGCACCTACTCGGTGCTCAAGGCTGACGGCGACGGCATCATCACCGACGTGCGCGTAGACCGCGGCCAAGTCGTCGCCGAAGGGCAAATCGTCGCGCGCCTGGCCCATGACGGCGCTCGCGAAGCCATCGTCAACCTGCCGGAAAACCAACGCGACCACGCCTCACAAAAAGCCTTGGCGTTCCCCTTCGGCGCGCCGGACCAGGCCGTGACTGCCACCCTGCGCGAGCTGTCCGCCAGCGCCGACCCGACCACCCGCACCTACCGCGCGCGCTACGTATTGCACGGCGCCGTTGACCGTTTCGCCCTTGGCTCGACCATCACCGTCCGCCTGCAAGGCGATGGCCAGGCCCAGCAAACCCGCGTGCCCATCGGCGCGTTGCAGGACGCCGGGCAAGGCACCGGCGTATGGCTGATTGGTGCTGATGACACCGTCAGCTTCGCGCCCGTCAAGGTCGCCAGTCTCGGCCAGGAAGACGCCCTGCTCGACAGCGGCCTCACACCCGGCCAGACCATCGTCGCCCTCGGCGCGCACTTGCTGCACAGCGGTGACGCGGTGCGCCTGCTGCCCGCGCAAGCATTGGCCCTCAATCGCAAACAGGACCACTGAGCATGCGCGGCATCAACCTCTCCGAACTGGCGGTGAAACACCGCGCAGTCACGCTGTTTCTGATCATCGCGATCCTCGCCGCCGGCATCTTCTCGTTCGGCCAACTGGGGCGCGCCGAAGACCCTTCATTTACCGTCAAAGTCATGACCATCACCGCCGCCTGGCCCGGCGCAACCGCACAGGAAATGCAGGAGCAAGTCGCCGACCGCCTGGAAAAGCGTCTGCAGGAACTGGACTACTACGACCGGGTCGAGACCATAGCCCAACCGGGTTTTGTGTCGATGCGCATGACCTACAAAGAGTCCACGCGCCCCAGTGAAATCCAGGACTTGTTCTACCAGACCCGCAAAAAACTCAGCGATGAAGCGTCGAAACTGCCCAAAGGCGTAATCGGGCCGTTCTTCAACGATGAATACTCCGACGTGTATTTCGCCCTTTACGCACTGGAAGCCGAGCACTTGCCACATCGCCAGCAAGTGCAAATGGCCGAAGAACTGCGCCAGGGCTTGCTCAACCTGCCGGGGGTGAAAAAGGTCAACATCCTCGGCGAGCAGGCCCAGCGGATCTTTGTCGAGTTTTCCTACGAGCGCCTGGCTACCCTGGGCATCAAGCCCGATCAGATCTTCGCCGCCCTCGCCGCGCAGAACGCCGTAGCGCCATCGGGCTTCGTCGAAACCGCCGGCGCCCGCGCCTATATCCGTATCGACGGCGCCTTCGACAGCCTCGCGCTGATCGAAAACGTGCCGCTGGAAGTCAACGGTCGCGTGCTGCGCATTGCCGATGTGGCCACCGTCAGCCGTGGCTATGAAGACCCGCCCAGCTACCGGATTCGCCATCAGGGCGACCCGGCGCTGATGCTCGGCGTGATCATGGAAAAGCACTGGAACGGCCTGGAGCTGGACAAAAGCCTCAAGGCCCAGGAAGCCAACATTCAGGCCGATCTGCCGCTGGGCGTGAACTTCGCCAAGGTCTCCGACCAGGCAAAAAACATCAGCCTGGCCGTGAATGAATTCATGCTCAAATTCTTCGTCGCCCTGGCCGTGGTGATGGTCATCAGCCTGCTGGCGCTGGGCTTTCGGGTGGGCCTGGTGGTGGCCGCCGCGGTGCCGCTGACCTTGTCCGTGGTGTTTGTGATCATGCTGCTGACCGGGCGTGAATTCGACCGTATTACCCTGGGCGCGCTGATTATTTCCCTGGGTTTGCTGGTGGACGACGCGATTATCGCCATCGAGATGATGGTGGTGAAACTGGAAGAAGGCTTCGACCGGATTCACGCCGCCACCTTTGCCTGGAGCTCCACCGCCGCGCCGATGCTGACCGGCACGCTGGTGACGATCATCGGCTTTCTGCCGGTGGGTTTTGCGCGCTCGGGCGCCGGGGAATATGCCGGCAATATCTTCTGGATCGTCGGCTTTGCGCTGATTTCATCCTGGCTGGTGGCGGTGGTGTTCACACCGTACCTGGGCGTGAAATTGCTGCCGCAGATCAAACCGGTGCCGGGCGGCCACGACGCCATTTACGCCGGCCGTTACTACCAGAAACTGCGTGGTGTCGTCCAAGCCTGTGTGCGCAGGCGCTGGTGGGTAACTGGCTTGGTGGTGGCGGCCTTTGTGCTGTGCGGCTTAGGGATGGGCGTGGTGAAGAAGCAGTTCTTCCCCAATTCCGACCGTTCCGAACTGATCCTTGAGGTGTACATGCCGCCCGGCAGCGCGTTCAAAAGCACCGAGGCGGTGGCGGCGCAGCTGGAGAAAGCCCTGCTGCAAGAGCCACAGACCAGCCTGGTCGACACCTATGTGGGCGGCGGCGCGCCGCGCTTTTTCCTGTCGCTGAACCCCGAGTTGCCCGACCCGGCGTTTGCCAAGCTGATTGTGCAAACCCCGGACTCGCATGCCCGTGATGCGCTGAAACTGCGCATGCGTGAGCGCATAGCCGCCGGTGAGTTTCCGGCTGCGCGCGTGCGTGTCACGCAATTGCTGTTCGGCCCGCCCGTGCCGTTTCCGGTGGTGTTTCGTGTGTCCGGGCCAAATGTGGATGTGCTGCGCGGCGTGTCCGAAGATGTGCGTCGCATTGTCGCCGCCAACACGCTGACCAAGGACGCCTTTCTCGATTGGGGCGAGCGCACCAGCGGCTATCGCCTGGTGCTGGATCAGGACCGCCTGCGCCTGCTGGGTTTCACCCCCAACGAGGTCAAATCGCAGCTCAATGCCTTGCTCAGCGGCAACCCGATTACCGAGGTGCGTGAAGGCAATCGCACCGTCTCCGTGGTCGCTCGCGCCCAGGGCAACCAGCGCGAAGACCTCGGCAATCTCAACAATATGACCCTGACCAACAGCGCTGGCACCTCGGTGCCGCTGGCTCAGGTCGGGCATTTTCAGGCGGTTATGGAAGAGCCGATCCTCAAGCGCCGCAACCGCGCAAGCACCGTGGAAGTGCGCGCCGACATCATCGACGGCGTACAACCGCCCGACGTGGAAATGGCCGTGTACAAAGACCTGCAACCGCTGATCGCAAAGCTGCCGGCCGGTTACCAGATCGACATTGGCGGCCCGGTGGAAGAAAGCGCCAAGGCCAACGTCGCGCTGGCCGCACTGTTCCCGATCATGATCCTGCTGACCCTCACCGTGATCATGTTCCAGGTGCGCTCGTTCGGCGTAATGTTCATGGTCTTCGCCACCGCGCCCCTGGGCCTGATCGGCGCGGTGCCGACCTTATTGCTGTTCAACCAGCCATTCGGGTTTAACGCGATTCTGGGCTTGATCGGGATTGGCGGCATCCTGATGCGCAACACGCTGATCTTTACCGACCAGATCCGCCAGAATCAGGAGCACGGCATGGCGATTCGCGAAGCGATTATCGAAGCCACCGTGCGCCGCGCAAGACCGGTGATTTTGACGGCACTGGCGGCGGCCCTGGCATTTATCCCGCTGACGCTGTCGGTGTTCTGGTCCTCCCTGGCTTATGTGCTGATTGGCGGGGTGTTGGTGGGCACGGTGTTGACGCTGCTGTTCCTGCCGGCGCTGTGCAGTCTGGT
The DNA here is from genome assembly GCF_007713445.1 of Pseudomonas sp. RGB. Classification (NCBI taxonomy): domain Bacteria; kingdom Pseudomonadati; phylum Pseudomonadota; class Gammaproteobacteria; order Pseudomonadales; family Pseudomonadaceae; genus Pseudomonas; species Pseudomonas sp. RGB. The sequence continues at coordinate 79,618 of NZ_VMSH01000019.1, forward strand.
GCTTGGGCGAGAGAGGACAAGGACTACCGAAACCTCCCACGCAACACCCGGATAAGCTCTACAGATACCACCTGAAAACCTCGGCAAAGTCCCTCGCCTGATCACACAGTGCGAGGGATTGCAGATGGTTTTTTCCGTTAAAGCCCCGGTTATTGGGGCTGTCTTTTGATCGCCGCCACCCGCCAACACATTGGCCTTCTGGTACTGGCCGTGATGGATTCCGAGACGCGAGACGTCGAATCCGTTCTCAGCGATTTCAAACGCTGCCTCAATACCTACGAGCTCTGGGCCGAAAGCTACGTCAGCTTTTCGGCACTGGATGTCGATCAGGTATTCAAAGTCGGGAGCGAGCTTGCTCGCGTTGTGTTGCGCAGCGCAGCAGCAGCAGCAGCAGCAGCTCCAACAAGGGCGACGCGGTTCTACAGCCAGATCCGCGTCGCCAGTTTCGGGCCTGCTGCGCAGCCCAGCGCAGGGCAAGCCTGCTCGCCACAATAAGCCTTCTCATCACAATAAGCCTGCTCATCACAATAAGCCTGCTCATCACAATAAGCCGGTTCATCACAATAAACCTACTCACCCGATACCCAGGTTCACCCTCAAAAAATGAGTGAACCCGGCGCCCCGGTCACCGCTTCGAGAGCTCCATAATCATCCGGCTAAGCAAGTAAATTCGCGGCGCTACACTCTCCACTTCCGCATATTCCTCTGGGGTATGGATGTTGCCACCGACAATCCCGAACCCATCCAACGTCGGCGTGCCAACCCCGGCAGACAAGCTGGCATCCGCTGCCCCGCCGCTGCCTTCGATGGTCAACTTACGCCCCAACTCCCCGTAAATCCCTTGGGCGATTGCGACCAACTTGTCCGACTCCGGCGTCTGCGGCATTGGCGGTAAACCGCGCAGCAAACTGGTTTTGACTTCGGTGTCCGGAATTAACTTATTCGCCGAAACACGGGCCAGGTCCTTCTCGATCCGGTCGAACTCTTCCGGCAATGCCGCACGTACGTCCGCCTTGGCCGTCGCCTGGTCGGGGATGACGTTGACGCGGTCGCCGGCCTTGAGCACGGTGAAGTTGATGGTGGTTTTCTTCTCTTCGTCGCCCAGTTTGCCCAGTTGCAGGATCTGGTGCGCCGCCTCCATCGCGGCGTTGCGGCCCAGTTCCGGGGCGACGCCGGCGTGGGCGGCTTTGCCTTTGACTTCGACCACGGCGGTGGCGCTGCCTTTGCGCCATACCACCAGGCCGTCGGCTGGGCGGCCGGGCTCGAGGTTGAGGGTGACGTCGTGGCCTTTGGCGGTGGTGCGAATCAGTTCGGAGGCGGCGTCAGAGCCGGTTTCTTCGCTGGCGTCGAGCAGGAAGGTGATTTGTGCGTAGTCCTTGAAGCCCTGGTCTTTGAGCACCTTCAGCGCATAGATGCCAGCGACGATGCCGCCTTTGTCATCCATCACACCGGGGCCATAGGCGCGGCCGTCCTTGATGTGGAACGGGCGTTCGGCGGCCGAGCCTTCCTTGAATACCGTGTCCATGTGGGCCATCAGCAAAATCTTGGCTTTGCCGGTGCCTTTGAGGGTGGCGATCACATGACTGTTGTTGGCGGCTTTGTCCGGCACCAGCTCGATGTTGAAACCAAGCTGCTTCAATTCTTCTACGGCGATGTCGCGCACTCGGGTCAGGCCGGGCTCGTAGCCGGAGCCCGAATCGATATTCACCAGTCGCTCGAGCAGTTTCAGGGCGGGGGCCTTGTACTGTTCGGCGCCGGCCTGGATCTGTTTATGGGGTTCGGCGCTGTAGACCGGCGCAGCGAAGGACAAGGCCAGGGTCGCGGCCAGGAGGGTACGGGAGAAGGTGAAGAGCATGGACCGATCCTTGATTTTTTGTTGAGAGGTGCGCCGCCACCCTACCCCACTAGACCGATCGCAACCAACTCCCTTGCACTGAACTCACACGGTTGCGCCCGCTGCTCTTGGCTTCATACAACGCCTGGTCGGCGTCGTTGAGCCAACTGGTCGAATCCGCATGCGCAGGTTGATACGGCGCCAGGCCAATGCTCAAGCTGGCGCGCAGAGTCGGGTCTTGGGTGTACGCCAGGGCGTTGAAGCGATCGCGCAAGGCGTCCATCACTTCAGTCGCGCGGTGCAGGGGCATGTCCGGCAGGATCACGCAGAACTCATCGCCGCCATAGCGCCCGGCAAGGTCGGCGGTGCGCAGGTTCTGTCGCAGCACTTTGCTCAGTTGGCGCAGCACGATATCGCCGGTAACGTGGCCGTAGGTGTCATTGATAGTCTTGAAATGGTCGATGTCGATCAGCGCAATGGCCGCGCCCACCTGCTCTGTGCGGCAGCGTTGAAACTCGATCTCCAGGTGGTCCTTCCAGGCACCGTGGTTTAGCAGGCCGGACAGGCTGTCGGTGCGGCTCAGCGCCAGCAACTCGCGTTTGTGCCGGGCGAGGGTCACGGCCTGGCGATAGCAGATCCAGCCCAGGGCCAGCGGGTACACCATCAGAATCGGCAAGCAGGCGTAAAGCTGGGTTTCAGTGGTGACGGCGATGAACGCCGGGGCGAACACCAGCAACGACGCGCCGACACCCAAGGCCTGCGCCACCCAGCCCGCCAGCATAAAGCGCGGCCCGCCAATGGCGACGTTGTTCATGGTCATCATCGACAGCGTGGTGACACTGGGCAGCGGGTTGAAGTGCATGGCACCGACCCAGAACCCGCCGCAAAAGGAATCAAACAGCAGGTTACGGCGCTCACTGCGCAGTGAGTTGCTGGCGCGGCGCGACCACAGATAGGCCATGTGCGGCCAGACAAAGGCGTTGATCAGCATCCACGCCCAGACCCACAGCGGGGGATGCAGGGGAAACATGCCAAACACCACGCACACAAAGCCGAGCGTCAGCCCCAGCGTGCGCGACTTATACAACCGTGAAGCGAGCGGAAGTCCATTTCCTCCGGCGGTTGACATGGCTTGATGTGATCCTGGATGAATGCCTGGAGTCTATCAGGGCGACGTCAAATCGCCACTACCGCTCATAAGCCTGCGGGTAGCGCCCCTCAGTGCGAAAAACCGCGCGCCAGCATCAGCGCCACACCCAGCAACAGCACTGCCGTGACCCGTTGCAGCAACACCCGTCGCTTGGGGTTTTCCAGCACGTGCTTGATGCGCTGGCCGAAATAGCAATACAGGCAGCCGCTGGCAAACTGCAACGACAAAAAGGTAAGCCCGAGGATGGCGATATCTGCCGCGCGGCTGTGCCCTCCCGCCCCGGCAAACTGTGGGAACACGGCGCTGAACATGATGAGGGTCTTGGGGTTGGAAAACCCGGTCAGCAAGCCCTTGCCGAACAGGCTGCGCGCGCCCTGCGCGGCAGCGTCCCGGTTGATCGATACGCCGCTGCTGGTCCACTGTTTGTAGGCCAGGTAGAGGATGTAGGCCACACCCACCAACTGGAGGGTCTGGGTGATGGCAAGGTTGCCCTTGATCAACTCCGAAAAGCCCACGGCAAAGATCAGGATCGAGATCAGGTACGCCACACTGGCGCCGATCTGCGCCGGGATCGAGCTGCGCAGGCCGTCCTTCAAACCCAGGCTCAACAGCAGCAGGGTCATCGGGCCGGGGCTGAAGGTCATGGTGGCGCAAAACAGCAGAAAGTAGAGAAACGAAGAAAGCGTCAACGTACTTGTCATGAGCCCAAACCCGGATTGGAAGAAACAACGGCAAAGGCGCGCGCCAACTCGGCCAGGGCGGCCTGCGCACTGTGGTGACAGGTTTCAAAGGCCACCAGGCCTTTCCAGTTCGTCTCGACGATAGCCTGCAGCACTTCGGCGTACGCGCAGTTGTCGGCGTGGTGCCCCTCCTTGTGGTTGCTGAAGGAAATGCCCTTGATCAGCGCGGGGTACTTGCGCACCACTTGCGCGGGCAAGCCGCTGTCGAGGCGGGCGTGGCCGGCGTCAAGGAAGCAGTACACATTGCTGTGCGCTTGCAGGTGCTCGAACACAAAGGCGAATTGCGCTTCGTGGGTGAAAATCCGGTAGTTGACGTAGTTGGACAGACTCTCCAGGTAGATATCCGTCCCCTTGGCCTCGGCATACTGCGCCAGCTCCTTGACCGATTTGAGGTAATGCTCCAGGGCAATGTCCTTGGCCTCCAGCACTCTCTGCGGCCCGACGATGCAGCCGCCGTGGATGATCAACGGCGCGCCCAGACGGCTGGCAACATCAACCTCTCTTTCCACGTATTCCACTGCCGCCGCACGAAAAGCTCCGACATCGCTGCCCAGCGGCGCCTTGAAGTTACTGTGAAATATCGGCTGAACACCGCTGGCCGCGATCTTTTCCTGCAGGCGGGCGATGCGCGCATCAGTCCAGTCCTCGACCCTTTCACCTAACAGGCTGGCGTCGATGTACCAGTGGCTGTAGCCCCCTTCAATGGCGCTTTGCAGGCCCTTTTCGGCCCCCAGGTATTTATGCTGGGCCACCCCCAGGCAGAACGGCGCGCCGGGGTTGATCAGTTGGCTTTCCATCACGTAATCCCTGTCATTGATGGCCCGCAGTCTAGAGAGGCAGCCTTGCACAGGGCAGGTAAAGTGAGGCCTAATCAGGCCGAACTTTACCGGTACAATGGCCGGTAAAATCACCGGCAAATACCAGGAAGGTTTATGTTTGTATCCGCCATCGCCTTTGTTGACGGCACACCCAAGGTTCAGCAGATTGTCGACGCGTTCAGCCACGCCATCGAGCACGGTGAATGGGCGCCGGGCAGCAAATTGCCGTCGGTGCGTGAATTGACCCAGACCCTGGGCGTGAGCAAATTCACCCTCAATGAAGCACTGGACCGCCTGCGCGGGCGCAACCTGCTGACCTCCAGCCAGGGTCGTGGCTACTTTGTGGCGATGGACAGCGCCCGCCCCACCGCGATGACCTGGGTCGACCTGTTACCCCAAGACCTGCTCAGCGTGTTGCGCCGCCCCTTGGTCACCGCCGGCGGCGAGCTGCGCCCCGGCAGCGGGCACTTGCCGGAGGACTGGCTGAACAACGACGCTATCCGCCAAGCCCTGCGCAGCGTAGTGCGCGCGCCGTCGTTGCGCATCGCCGGGCTGGGCGCGCCGGCCGGGCTGTTGCCGCTGCGCCAGGCGCTGCAACAAAAACTGCACAGCGAAGGCCTGTCAGTGCCGGTGGAACAAATCATCACCACGCCCAACACCGTGCAAGGCCTGGACATGCTCATGCGCCTGCTCGCACGCCCCGGCGACACCGTGCTGCTGGACGCGCCGTGCTACTTCAACTTCCACGCCAACCTGGCCTTGCACGGCGTCAAAGTGGTGACCCTCGAGCGCCGCCCCGACGGCTTTGACTTCGCTGCCCTTGAGGCGCTGCTGGCCGAACACCGCCCCAGTCTGTACCTGACCACCAGCGTGCTGCATAACCCCACCGGCCACTCCTTCAGCCCCAGCCAGGCGTTTCGCCTGCTGCAACTGACTCAGCACTACCACTGCCATATCGTCGAGGATGACCTCTACGGCGACCTGCACCCCAACCCGCCACCGCGCCTGGCCGCTCTCGCCGGGCTGGACCAGGTCACGTACCTGTCAGGTTTCTCCAAGATCCTCAGCGCCAACACCCGCGTCAGCTATGTGGTGGCCGCACCGCAACTGGCGGCGAACCTGACCAACATGAAGTTGATGAGCGGCGGCGTGACCTCAGAGCTGTTCGAACAGCTGGTCTATCGCATGCTCAGCGAAGGCAGCTACGCCAAGCACCGCAAGCGCATGGTGCAACGGTTGACGGAGTGCGGCGGGCGCGTCGAGCAATGGCTCAAGCGTTGCGGGTGCGAGCTGCCGATGGCGTACGAGGGCGGGATGTTTATCTGGGCGCGGCTGCCGCAGGGAGTGAACGGCGAACTGCTGGCCCAGCAAGCGTTGAAACACAGCATGGTTCTGGCGCCGGGCGCCTTGTTCGGTTACGACCCGGCGCACCTCAATTCGATGCGTTTTAATGTCGCCCACAGTGATGAACCACGCGTGCAGCAGCTATTCGAGACGCTGCTGCTCAAGGCCGTGCGCGCCCCTTGAGCAAGCCGTGGTTGACTTGCCGGTGCCAGTCTCGCCATTGATCAACACCGGCGCTTCGCTGGGGCCGACGCGTTTCAAATAATCGAGCCGTTGCAATGAGCGCGGCTCGGAAAACATCAGGGCCATGTTACGGATCGACCGCAGGTCTTTTTCGCCCTGGGGCAAAGTCAGGATCGGCGGTGCGCCAGCGACCTCACACAGCGATCCCCCAGGCTTTGCACGCCCTGCACCAGCACCACCAGAACGATGACCGTGACCACCATGATCTGGTTGTTGAAACGCTGATAACCATAACGAATCGCCAGGTCGCCCAGCCCGCCGCCACCGATCACACCAGCCATGGAGGAAAAGCCGATCAGCATCACCAGCGTCAGCGTCACCCCGGCCACCAGCGCGGGCAAGGCTTCCGGCAGCAGCACTTTGAGGATCACATGACGCACGTCACCGCCCATGGCAACGATGGCTTCTATGCGCCCCTTGTCCACTTCATCCAGGGCGGTCTCGACAATGCGCGCAAAAAATGGAAAAGCGCCAATCGTAATGGGCACCACGGCCGCCGTACTGCCCAGCGTGGTGCCGACGATCAGGCGCGTCAGTGGGATCAACGCGATCAGCATCACCACAAACGGCAATGACCGTCCCAGGTTGATCACGGCGCCCAACGCCCGGTTGAGCCGTGGCAAAGGCAACAAGCCGCCGCGTCGGCTGATAAACAGCACCACGCCCAGCGGCAAGCCGATCAACAGCGTGAACATGCCCGCCAGCAGCACCATGTACAGGGTTTCGCCGGTGGCGTTGAGCAGCAGTTGAACAATCTCGCTCCAGTCGGTTTTCATACGGCCCTCACCACCGGCAGGCTTGGCGCCAGCGAACGGCCCAGGTGCGATGCCGGGTCGGCTTGCAATTGCAGCAGCGTGCCGCTTTCCACCACACGTCCATCGGCCAGCGACACCGCGCTGTCGCAGATGGCCTTGACCACCTCGAGTTCATGGGTGATCAACACGATGGTCACGCCCAACTGCCGGTTGATGTCGCGCAACAACTCAAGAATCGACGCGGTGGTTTGCGGGTCAAGCGCGCTGGTGGCCTCATCCGACAACAGATACGCCGGACGCGCCGCCAATGCACGGGCAATGCCCACGCGTTGTTTCTGCCCGCCGGAGAGCTGCGAAGGAAACGCCTCAGCCTTGTCACTCAAGCCCACCAACGCCAGCAACTCGGCCACCCGCGCCGCGCGCTCAACCTTGGGCACCTTGGCGATTTCCAGCGGCACCGCGACGTTGCCCGCCACCGTGCGTGAATGCAGCAGGTTGAAGCCCTGGAAGATCATGCCGATGCGCTGGCGTTGCTCGCGCAGTTGCTTGTCGCTCAGTTGGGTCAGGTCCTGGCCGTCCAAAAGGATGCGCCCGGAGGTGGGCCGCTCCAGCAGGTTAAGGCAGCGCAGCAAGGTACTTTTACCCGCCCCGCTGCGGCCGACAATGCCAAAAATCGACCCGTCGCTTATCCGCAAGGACACGTTATCCAGGGCCGCCGGCTGGCCGTCGGCGTAGGTTTTGCTGACGCCCTCGACGACGATCATTCGGCCGCCACCGGAATCACCGAGCCCGCGTATTTTTCGCTGATGAACTTGGCCACTTCCGGCGAGCGCAGGTCCTTGGCCAGTTGCTTGATGCGCGGGTCATCCGCGAGTTTTGGTGTGGTCACCAGGATATTCGCGTAAGGGTTGCCCTCGGCTTTCTCCAGGCCCAAGGCGTCTTTGGCCGGCACCAACCCGGCTTCCAGGGCAAAGTTGCCATTGATCACCGCCAGGTCCACATCGTCCAGCGCGCGCGGAATTTGCGGCGACTCGATCTCCAGAATCTTCAGGTGCTTGGGGTTCTCGGCGATGTCCTTGGGCGTGGCCTGCTCCCTGGACGCGTCATTGAAACCCGGCTTGAGCGTGATCAGGCCATTGGCTTGCAACAGGTACAGCGCGCGGCTGAGGTTGGTGACGTTGTTCGGCACCGCCACCGTGCCTTTGTCCGGCACCTGGGCGAAGCCGGTATGGCGATGGGAGTAAATGCCCAACGGTTCGATATGCACCGTAGCAGCCACCGCGAACTTCTGCCCGAGCGCCTGCTCCTGAGCGTTGAGAAACGGCAGGTGCTGGAAGTAATTGGCGTCGACATCACCATGGGCCAGCAACTCGTTGGAGTTCACGCCGCTGGGGATCTCGATGATCTTCAAGTTCAGGCTCGGGTCGAGCTTCTGCACGTATTCGAGGATCTGTGCATGGGGAATCGGGTCGGCGGCGACGCGCAACGCATCGGCGGCCGACACGCTCAATGAGGCCAGCAACGCCGCCAGGGTAAGTGCAGATGTCTTCAGCATGGTGATCTCCTGATCAGGCGGACAGTGCGTGGGGAAGTGTGGCGTCGGCATAGAAACGTTGGGCGACATCCGGGTGCGAGCGCAGACGGCCCTTGAGGTAATTCCAGCCGACATCGCGCAGCAACGGGTTGCGCGGGTCGCTGGTCGGCCCGTGGGCATCGCGCAGCAGTTCGGGTGCCAAGTCATACACCGGCACCACCGCATCCAGCTGCGCACCGAGAAAAAACGCCAGGGACAAACGCTCGCTGCCCACCGGCGGCGACACCACGCGGTGCACGGTGGCGCGCAAGTAACCGTTGCTGGCCAACTCGAGCAGTTCGCCGATGTTCACCACCAGTGTGTCGGGGCGCGGCGACGCGTCGATCCAGCGGCCCTCCTCCACCTCCACCTGCAAACCGGCCTGCTCGTCCTGCAGCAGAAAGCTCAAAAAGCCGGAGTCCTTGTGTGCGCCCACGCCCTGGCGACTTTGTTGCGCGTGGCGGCCGGGGTAGCGGATCAGTTTGATGTGTTCGTTGGGTTGGTCACCGTACAGTGCGTCAAAGGCCTGCTCGGGCAACGACAAGGCCTGGGCAAAGGCACGTAGCAAGCGCAACGCCATCTGCGCCATTGCCTGCTGCCAGGCCAAAACCAACGGCTTGAGTTCGGGCAAGGCGGCTGGCCATTGGTTCGGGCCTTGCAGACGGGCCCACGCGGCCGGGTGTTGATCCGCGTTCAGTGGCTCGCGTTCGGCGCCGACATCAAACTGCTCACGCAGGTCTGGCTGGCCGCGGGTGATCTCCGACGCGGCGCGGTTGTAGCCGCGAAAGTGCGGCGAGTTGAGCATACCGACCGCCAGTTTGTCGGCCTCGGGCAAGGCAAAAAATGCGCGCGCCTGCTGCTGCACCTGAGCCAGCAGCGCCGGGTCGATGCCGTGGCCGGTCAGGTAGAAAAAGCCGATCTGCCGCGCGGCAGCGCGCAACGCATCGAGAAATTCGCCGCGTTGCTGAGGCGTGCCGTCAAGCTGCGACAGATCCAGCAGCGGCAAGGTGGTGACTGATTGCAGCATCGGCGGCTCACTCCATAAGCGTCTTGGGTTGGAGCAACCAAGCTAAACGATCTTAAAAAACCTTAATAAATACCTTTTTAGCATTAGCTTAGGCACGCAGGTGAACGACGCCGGACGCTGGCCTGTCGGTTTTTTTGCCTCGCTGTGTATCTCGTTATCGCCAGATACACTGCAATACAAAGGGCACAAGGCAAACCCTGCGGCGATGGCTAGACTGCGGCCCATGAGCATTTAACGAGGAACGCAGCATGGACCATGTCGACCATATCCTGATCGTCGATGACGACCGCGAGATCCGCGAGCTGGTGGGCAATTACCTGAAGAAAAACGGCATGCGCACCACAGTGGTCGCCGATGGCCGCCGGATGCGCAGTTTCCTCGACACCACCCCGGTTGACCTGATCGTGCTGGACATCATGATGCCCGGCGACGACGGTTTGCAGCTGTGCCGCGAGTTGCGGGTGGGCAAGCACAAAGCCACGCCGGTGCTGATGCTCACCGCGCGCAACGATGAAACCGACCGCATCATCGGCCTGGAAATGGGCGCCGATGATTACCTGGTCAAACCCTTCGCCGCCCGCGAACTGCTGGCGCGGATCAACGCCGTGTTGCGGCGCACGCGCATGCTGCCGCCGAACCTGGTGGTGAGTGAAACCGGGCGGCTGATTCGTTTTGGCCGTTGGCGCCTGGACACCACCGCCCGCCACCTGCTCGACGAAGACGACACGCTGGTGGCCTTGAGCGGCGCCGAGTATCGCCTGCTGCGGGTATTTCTCGACCATCCCCAGCGCGTACTCAACCGCGACCAATTGCTCAACCTGACCCAGGGCCGCGACGCGGATCTGTTTGACCGCTCCATCGACCTGCTGGTCAGCCGCCTGCGCCAACGCCTGTTGGATGACGCACGTGAACCGGCGTATATCAAGACCGTGCGCAGCGAGGGGTATGTGTTTTCCCTGGCGGTGGAAATCCTTGGAGCCACGCGATGAAATGGCGCTTGGGTTGGCCGCGCACGCTGGCGTCGCAGTTGTCGCTGATCTTCCTGATCAGCCTGGTGTGCGCCCATGGGTTGTCGTTCAGCGCGCAGTTCTACGAGCGCTATATCAGCGCGCGCACCGCGATGCTCGGCAACCTGGAGAACGACGTGTCGACCTCGGTGGCAATCCTCGACCGCCTGCCGGCTAACGAGCGCGCCAGTTGGCTGCCGCGTATCGACCGCCAGAACTACCATTACCTGCTCAATGCCGGCGAGACCGGTGAGCCGATGAGCAGTGACGACATGCCGATGGCCGCCACCTCGATTGCGGATGCGCTGGGCGAGCAATACGCGCTGACCTTTCGCACCATTCCCGGCCTGCAGAAGCACTTCCAGGCGCACCTGACCCTGGCCGACGGCAACCCGATCACCCTCGATGTACGCCCGGCCGCCCTGCCCGTGGCCTATTGGTTGCCGGTGGTGCTGATCCTGCAATTGGCGTTGTTGCTCGGCTGCACCTGGTTGGCCGTGCGCCTGGCGATTCGCCCGCTGACGCGCCTGGCCCGCGCGGTGGAAACCCTCGACCCGAACGCTCATCCGACGCCGCTGGACGAACACGGCCCGACCGAAGTGGCCCACGCAGCGGCAGCGTTCAACCAGATGCAACAACGCATCGCCGAATACCTCAAGGAACGCATGCAGATCCTTGCGGCGATTTCCCACGACCTGCAAACGCCGATTACCCGCATGAAACTGCGCGCCGAGTTCATGGAAGATTCTGCCGACCGCGACAAGCTCTGGAGTGACCTGGGGGAAATGGAACACCTGGTGCGCGAAGGCGTGGCCTACGCGCGCAGCGTGCACGGCGCTACCGAAGCCCGTCATCGCATCAACCTCGACGCGTTTCTGGACAGCCTGGTGTTTGATTATCAAGACATGCACAAGCAGGTCAGCATCACCGGTAAAAGTGCACTGGTGCTCGACACCCGCCCTCACGCCTTGCGGCGAGTGTTGGTAAACCTGCTGGACAACGCGCTGAAATTCGCCGGCAGCGCAGAACTGGCAGTCGGCTCGACGCCAACCGGGCAGCTGTCGATCAGCGTATTGGACCGCGGACCGGGGATTGCCGAGGACGAACTGGTGCACGTCATGCAGCCGTTTTATCGGGTAGAAAGCTCACGCAATCGCGGCACCGGCGGCACCGGGTTGGGCCTGGCGATTGCGCAGCAACTGGTGGTGGCGATCGGTGGCTCGCTGACCTTGAGCAATCGCGCGGGCGGTGGGCTGTGTGCGCAGATTCGTCTGAGCCTGTAGCCCAACTCTTAATGCACGTTACTAATAAATAAACCGAGCAATAATTCAATATTTTAATACTTAGGTTAGAACCAACAGGCATTTTACAGACCCGACTCCCGCCCTTACTTTTGAGCCGAGTGACCGACCCCACGCCCGGAGGAGGTGTTGATCCCGTACCTGACAAGGACTGACCATGAGCATTGAATTCATCGGCTATATCGGCGGCCATCACGCCTCTGAGATCCACCCGCGCAGCGGCCCGACCCTGCAACCGGACTACGTCGAAACCGTGGCCCGCGCCCACGAAGAGGCCGGCTTCGACCGCGCCCTGGTGGCCTTCCATTCCAACAGCCCGGACAGCACGCTGATCGCCGCGCATGCCGCCAGCGTGACCCAAAAGCTGCAGTTCCTGATCGCGCACCGCCCCGGTTTCGCCCAGCCCACGCTGGCTGCGCGCCAGTTCAGCACCCTGGATGTTTTCAACGGCGGGCGCACCGCCGTGCACATCATCACGGGTGGCGATGACCGCGAACTGCGCGCCGATGGCAGCCACATCGGCAAGGACGAACGCTACGCGCGCACCGACGAGTACCTCAGCGTGGTGCGCCAGGAATGGACCAGCGAGCAGCCCTTCGATTTCGCGGGTACGTACTACCAGGTGCAAGGCGCGCACTCGACGGTGAAGTCGCCCCAGCAGCCGCACATTCCGCTGTATTTCGGCGGCTCTTCCGCGGCAGCGATTGCGGTGGCGGGCAAACATGCCGACGTGTATGCGCTGTGGGGTGAAACCTATGAGCAAGTGCGCGAAGTGGTAACTCAGGTGCGCGCCGAAGCGGCCAAGCATGGCCGCACGATCCGCTTCAGTTTGTCGTTGCGCCCGATCCTCGCCGAGACCGAAGAACTGGCGTGGGCGCGTGCCGAGACAATCTTGCAACAGGCCACGGCGCTGGCTGAAAAGAACGGATTCGTGCGACGGGAACCACCGAACGAAGGCTCACGCCGCTTACTGGCAGCAGCGGCGCAAGGCCCGCGGCTGGACAAGCGGTTGTGGACCGGGATTGCCGGGCTGCTTGGTGCCCAAGGTAACTCCACCTCACTAGTGGGCACCGCAGAACAAGTCGCTGAAGCGTTGTTGGATTACTACGACCTGGGGATTACCACCTTCCTGATTCGCGGCTTCGACCCGCTCAATGATGCAATCGACTACGGCAAGCGCTTGATTCCACTCACCCGCCAATTGGTCGCAGAGCGCGAGCAGGCCAAGCAGGTCGCGTAAACACAGCCCCACAGAAAAGCGAAGCACTGCGGTTCTGGCAGTTAAACTCGGTCAACTTGTGGGAGCGGGCTTGCTCGCGAAAGCGGTGTGCCAGTGACACATGAGCTGCCTGAACCACCGCATTCGCGAGCAAGCCCGCTCCCACATTTGGATCTCTTTGCGTCAGGTAGACGGGTGTCCTTTGTACTCGGTCAAAGGTGGGAGCGGGCTTGCCCGCGAAGGTGGTGTGCCAGTGACACATGAGCTGACTGAACCACCGCCTTCGCGGGCGAGCCCGCTCCCACATTTGGATCTCTGTGCGTCAGGTAGATGGGTGTCGTTTGTACTCGGTCAAAGATGGGAGCTGGCTTGCCTGCGATGGCATCTACTGGGTGTTACTGATACACCGAGGTGCCTGCATCGCAGGCAAGCCAGCTCCCACAGAAAGGCAAAGCCGTGCGGTGCTGGCGGCTGCACTCGGTCAAATTGTGGGAGCGGGCTTGCTCGCGAAAGCGGTGTGCCAGTGACACATGAGCTGACTGAACCACCGCATTCGCGGGCAAGCCC